>JANOKJ010000001.1:0-3067 GCA_031419275.1 Akkermansiaceae bacterium
GCTTGCTCATCCCGCCAGTGTTGGTATCGAAATCAAAAAGTACAGCGTTTTATGCCGTCTTTTTCGCAAAATGCTCTAGTTGCATTCACCACGCACCCGGAAATACCCACAGATCTCATCTCAGCGATAAGTTCATGAACGGGCTTACCAAGCCTCGGGCTTTGCAAATGATTGTGAGAGTCGAACAACACGGCGTGACTTTAGTCGCGTTTCATTAGCTTCAGCATCTCCGTGGCGAATGCATCGCCGAGGCGGATGAAGAAGCGACCGCTGCCGTCGTAGTGGTAGCCTGCGTTACTGCCATAAGTGCGCCACTCGAAATCCGCTTTTTCGTATTCGGCTGGGCTGACTTTACCTTGGAGCGCATCACGTTTCATACGCCAGATCGCGACTTCCGGAGTGGTGAGCGGCCAGCTTTCGACAGCCGCTACGGTGCCGGCAAGTTCCGATGAACGAGCCGCTTCGCGGTGACCGTTAGCGACGTTGTTTGTTAGAGCTTCTTCGCGGAAGGCTGGTGTTCCCAACACGCCGATCACGAAGGGCATTTTAGGCTGCTTGACCTCTTTCCGCAGATCCTGAATGAAATGCACCATGTTGCTGGCATAGTTGCCGTAGAATTCAGGATCAAACTGGTCGTTGAATCCTTGGAACCACACGCCACCGGCGACTTCAAAGCCAGCCGCTGCATCATATTCCGGGTGATAGGTTTTAGGGTCAGCCAAAACTTTGCGGACAAATCCAATCATTTCGTTCCAATAAAAACTGGCGGCAGCTTGGGAAGGCATATCGCCCGGATGTGGAACCAGCTTGGCTTGGAGCTCTTTGCTTTGTGCGCTGATCGCAACAACTTTTTCCTGCTCCGCCGCTTGTTGCTCTTTAGGCAATTTGGCAATTTCTGCCTGTATATTCCGTTTCTTGCTTTCGAGATCCTTGATGTCTTTTGCCATCTGCACCATTTCCTTTTCCACTCCACCGCCTGCTAGAAATTTATCCCATACTTCTTTTTTTGTTTTCCACTTTTCGAGCTGAGCTTTTTCGTTCGCGGTTGGCTGATAGGGGCCAGCGGAAGGGGGGCGGAAATCGTAGTGGAGCGATTTTCCACCCCAAGCGGTTTTGATGATCAGGATGGGTTGATCGAGGTTTTTTTCCATCATGATCCCGAATGCGTATTCGGGTCCGAAAGCAGTGGGTCGTGCGCCGTATCCGGTGCTCAGCGGACCCGTGGCAACACCAGCTTCAGCCGCCCGATTCACCCCGCCATACGCCGCAATATAAGTACGCTTGCCGACGGGAGTTCCCGTTTTTTGCTCCCATGTCGTCGCGAGTTCCACCGCTCCTTTCATGGGTTTGGTGAGTGTCATCGTATCGAGGACGATTTGATCTGTTAGCTTGGGAGTGAAAATGGCGGACAACTCCTTGTCGCGGGTCACGCGGGCGGGATCGGTCTGGCGTTTCTTGAACTCCTCGTATCGCTCGGCGCGCACTTTATCGATTTCCACCTTCAAAGTCTTCGCGAGCAATTCCCCGAACTCCTTTTTCGGAAGCTTCGCATTCTCTGGATCTTTCATCAGATCCTCGCGCATGACTGGCTCCGATTTCACTCTGACCTCACGGTCGATACCTGCGGTCAACAACGCCCATTCTTCTGCCGTCGGCACATAAGCGGGCTTGGGCAAGTAGCCCAAGGTGGAAACCTCCGCGTGTCCCTGCATGTTCGATTGTCCGCCGAGGATATAAACCAGCAATTTTTTACCGCCTTTATCAGCAGCGCTTAGGTTTCCGCTACAGCTGATAAGCAAAGCTAGTGTGGTGGTTGCCGAAAAGAATGTTCGGGTCATAGGATGGGATTTCATGATTTTGGATTTTGAGGCAGAAGTGATAAGAAACTAATGGGTCTATGCACTATGCCAAGGAGCATATTAGTGATACTTGAAACGCTCTGGATTCACTGGCTCTTTCATGGATCGAACAATGACCAAGATGGCTCACCATTAGAGTTCCATATCGCTCCAAGTTTCTATAGCTTCGTCTTTACAAAATTTTCCCATGCCTTCCACGACTCCCGATATCATCCTTTGCCCAACGCCGGTGGCTTACACCGAGGGCTTGGATATGCAGGAAAAAATCGTGGCGGACATTTTGACGGGACGAGCGCACGATCAGATTCTTCTGTTAGAACATGATCCGGTTTACACCATCGGCAGGCTACGGGATCAGTCGTCTCTGCGCGCCCCCGAGTCGCTTCCTTATCCCATTTTTGAAACCAACCGTGGTGGCCAAGCGACCTATCACGGCCCGGGCCAGCTCGTCGGTTATCCTTTGTTAGATCTGAATTTACGCGGTCGTGATCTTCACTTGCACCTTCGCTCCATCGAAGACGCGCTCATCGCCGCTTGCGCGGATCTCGGCGTGGTGGCGGGTCGACGCGACGGACTCACGGGTGTTTGGGTGGAAAACCGCAAACTCGCTTCCATCGGAGTTGGCGTAAGGAAATGGATATCCATGCACGGCTTCGCAATCAATGTCACACGCGAATCCCTGCCGCCCTTTCTCGCCATCACACCTTGTGGGTTGGATGGCGTTTCGATGACTTGCTTGGCCGCGGAGACGGATCAGGAAATCACCATGCAAAAAGCCATAGCTGCGATCTCCACGCGGCTTATAGAATTTCTCACTTCGCGTCCTCTTCCTTGATCCGCAGATTGAGCAGCAGCCGAAGCCCCATTGACAGCCAAACGAGTTCGGCATAACAAAATCCATGCAATTCATCCGTCCTCGAAAAGCTGGAGGTTGCTCATCGCTGATCTCGGGGTTCATCCTCGTTGTCGCAGGGGCATGTGTGATCTTATTTCTGGGCTCCGATGTCACTCTCACCTGCAAACGCTCGACGGATACCTGCCTAATCGAAAAAACCAACGTATTCGGCCGGAAAGAGGTGGTGGCAAGCCTTCCGTTGAGTCGGGTGAAATCCGCTGATGTCGAGAGCCATCAAGCCATAAGTAAGGCCCAAAAAAGGAATCCCACCTACCAGATCGTTCTGAAAACCGACGACGGCAACATTCCTTTT
>JANOKJ010000002.1:0-29351 GCA_031419275.1 Akkermansiaceae bacterium
CGAGAAGCAATTCCGCATCACCGAGGATACCGTCATTCATTCCAAAAAAGTCTATCCCGGAGAAAAAAAAGACGCCGAGCTCAATCAATTCCGGCGCATCCCGATCGATTCCGTCGCTGCAACCAAAGACACGCAGGCGATCAATTATGCCGATTTCAACCGCCCCGAGCAAATCGGCCCAGCATCTCCCCAACGCGTCATCGCGGGAATCTTCGGAGTCACTATCATGCTTTTCGGAGCTTTGATGTTATTCATCGCTTCCAAGCCTCAATCACCGCTAGGCGGCATGCCTTTGGAAAAGAAATTAATCTTCGCCGGCTTCACCTCCCTGCTTGGTTTCATATTCTTGTTGTATGCGAATCCGCTAGCTAGAATGAAAGCTGGTATCTGCGGACTACTGCTCGCAGCAGGTATTTTTACCATACCCTTTTATATCAAAGAAACCTCCGTTAAGCCCAACAAAGATCTCAACAAAATCGAGGCGATTGTTCCCCTTCCTGTAGCCCCAGATCCCTTACAGGCCTTGCGCGAACGCTTCCTTACCCAACCCATTGAGAAAGAGCAAAAACTCCTCGACTCCAAAAAAATCGATAAATTAACCTATGGGGTTTTTCTAACAGGCATGTTGCCTCGCAACAAACTCAACGCGCGTGATTACCTCGTGCGGGAAACGAATGCCGGCATATCTTCCCACCCCTACCCAAGAAACGACAGCGATTTTCTCGTGGTTCTAACGGAAATCGAAATGGACTTCGATCAAGTCGCGATCATTGCTGGCAAACTTGGAAAAGTCACTGAAACTCATCCTGAAATCAAGGTCATCGTCGTCGATGTCGACGACAAGCTTTTTGAAGCCGGATCCGCCGACAAACTGAACGACAAGACTCATCCGTTATTTTATGATCTCAATCGCCAAGAGCTTCAATGCATAGAGCTAGGTCGCATCCAACTGGCTGTCGAACGCCTCGCTGACTCCGAAGCGACACTCTTGCGCAGCGACATCAGCACCATCCTGATCGAACTCCTGGAAAAACCTGGGGTCACCTTCCACGACTCCATCGCCCGCGCACTTTTGAAATGGGCCGACGATCCAGGCCCAGCGGCCGATGCCGCTCTTAGAATTCTGAAAACTTACACTACTGAGAATACTGCTCCACCCGAACATCTCGTGAGATTGGTCGCAAATCACAAAAATCCCGAAGCGATTCCGACCATGATAGCCGTTTGGGAATCTTTTCCCGCCACATGGGACAAAGAACTCGTAAAATTCGGCCCAGCTATCGAGTCCTCGGTCCTTGAAAAAATCACTTCCGACCAATCGTCCCTCCGCCACACCGCAATCAAGATACTTGCTGAAGTCGGAACCGACCTTAGCCTTCCCGAGCTCCGCAAGGCTCTCAACGACAAAGACACGGAAACTCGCTTACTCGCCGAGCGTGCTATCCATCAGATCGAGAGCCGCTGAACGACCCCTCTGGAAATCAGATCGATCTTCTTCGATTCTCCCTTGCACCCGCTTCAACAAAACGCTTCTTTTTGCCAAGTCGAAATCAACCACTCTCATTATGTCAGAATATGCACGCGGCCTCGAAGGGGTCATCGCCAACGAATCATCGCTCAGCAACGTCATCGGAAACATCGGTGAACTAAGCTACGTGGGCTACCATATCGATGATCTTGTCGAGCATTGCTGCTACGAGGAGATCATCTTCCTACTCCATCACAACCGCCTGCCAAACCGTGATGAACTCGAAACTTTTTCCGCGAAACTCCGCAGCGAGCGCGATCTACCAGCAGCTGTCATCGACTTTTTAAAAACCGCTCCTAAAGACGTCTGTCCCATGGACGTGCTCCGCACCGCCGTATCCATGCTCGGAATGTATGACAAGCGCGCCACCATCGGTGAGCCAAACATCGAGGCCAATGCAGCGATCGCTCTATCACTCTGCGCGAAATCCGCAATCATCGTCGCCGCCTACCATCGCTTCCGTAACGGACTCGAACTCCCTCCCAACCGCGCCGATCTCAGTGAGGCTCAGCATTTCCTTTATCTCATTAACGGTGAGGTCCCCAGCGACACCGCGGCGCGCATCCTCGATGTTGCCCTCATCCTCCATGCCGACCACGGTATGAACGCCTCCACCTTCTCCGCTCGCGTCACTGTTGCCACCCTTTCCGACATGTATTCTGCGATCACCGCTGCCATCGGAACCCTGAAAGGCCCCCTCCACGGCGGCGCCAACGAAGGCGTAATCCACATGCTCCAAGACATCGGCGACCTCGATAAAGTCGACGCCTTCGTCGAAGGGAAACTTGAGCGTAAGGAAAAAATCATGGGTATCGGTCACCGGGTTTACAAAGTGCTCGATCCTCGCGCACCGCATCTCCGTAAGCTCGCCATCCAACTCACCGAAGAACTCGGCGAGCCTAAATGGATCAAGATGTCAGAACGCATCGCAGAAATCATGCGTGAACGCAAAGGCCTCGAAGCAAACGTCGATTTCTACTCTGCCACGGTTTATTACTCCCTCGGAATTCCGACCGACCTTTTCACTCCTATCTTCGCGATTTCCCGCACCTCTGGATGGACCGCCCACGTGCTCGAACAACTCCGCGACAACCGCCTCTATCGCCCGCTCACGCTTTATACCGGACCGAAAACCCTCAGCCCGGTTCCTCCCATCGAATCCCGCTAACATTTCCCCTCTCGTGAAAATATCCGCCACATTTCTCTTAGCCATTGGACTCGCATCCTGCGCTGCTCCCAAGGCAGAGGTTATTGCCGAAGCGCCTGCAAACGCCCCATCAACCCCAGCGCTAACGCAGGCCGTGATACTCCCAATTTCACCAGTAAATGACAAGCCCACACTCCCAGTTGTCCGCAACACTCGTATCCGCCTACCGGACATATTAGGCAGCCTTCCTCAAGACGAGGAACTTCGCTCCGCTCCCGGCGCCCCAAAAGACGGCAAGGCCACCGTAATCGCTAGGCCTCCTGAGGAGTGATTAAATTCCTCCTCTCAAAAAACCTCAATTTCCTCTGCGGAAATCCTGAACTCCATCTGCAATCCCACGAGCAATGGCATCGCGGAACCAAGCCGTTTTCATGCGGCTGCGTTCGTTGGAATTACTAACAAATCCACCTTCGACCAGAACGGAAGGAAGAGTCGTATTTCGAATGACATAATAGCGGGCGTATTTAACCCCACGATCCACCACTTTCACCCGACTCATCACGCCTTTGTGGACGTCTTTGGCGAGTTGGTGACTTTGCTGATTATGGTAAAACGTTTCGATTCCACTAACCTGCTGCTTCCAAGTGTAGTTGTAATGGATGCTGATGAAAATTGCGCTTCGATGCTTGTTGGCCATTTGCATCCTGCCGGGCAAGGAGACAAAATAATCACTGCGGCGTGTTAAAATCGTGTTATACCCCATCTTTTTCAAATGGGCTTCCAGACGGATCGAAGTGTCCAGCGCGAGGTGCTTTTCGTAAACTTTCCCCCACTGACCGCCTTTATCATGTCCGCCATGCCCCGGATCGATGATGACCGTCCGGAAACTATAACCACTCGCAACTAGAGAAAACGCCAGTCCGAGCAAAGCTGTAATGAATGTGCGTTTCATGATGCTTGGCTCAAAATTATTAAGATTTGTTTACTAATTTTCAGGCCGTGTAAAGATTTTTTCAATGATTCTTGGGATATATGCGGAGTTGAGGAAACGAGAATCAGGGACGATCGGAAATTTTGCGGACTTTGGAGCGAGCTTCAGTTGCCGCTGCTTGATCATAAACCATGCTGTTTACGACTCTGACTGAGCCATCACCATAGGCCATCATGATGGGATCTCCTTTTGGTGCGGATTGATGAATCTCACGCTTGACTAGTTTACCATCGCTATCGACCTGGCAATACACCCACATCGATGGAGTGCTGAGAAACATGACATGCATGTGCCGCTGACCATCGATAGAAACCATTGGCTTACGTAGCATAAGCATGTCCCCCAAAAGGAAGGTTCGCATAGCAATACCCGTAGTCCCGTCTGCAACCTGTGCGTATATTTGATTTTTCTTTCCGTTAGAAAAAGTCAGCACCTTCATTTCTCGGGTTTGGGCGGCTTTTTTATTATCACTGGCTCCTACTTTTTGACTCCAATACGTGCGTCCAGGAGACAGATTAAAAAGAATACGGTTGGTCGAGGCACTGCTGAATCTTTTCTGCGGATCAATGATAGTCGCATAAACTGCAAAGTTTCCTTGTGAATTAAGGATAAAATATTCGGTAAGATCGACCTGTTTAGCGAGGGATTCACCGGTCTTGATTTTCATCGCCCCAAAAACGTTCGGTTTCACAATAGATACAGGATTTCCCTGATTATTGGTGACCACGAACGTCAGCCATGGTTGCTGGGTCGTCCCTGCGAGCGTGAGTTCTTGACCTGTGAGGTTGGTGACTATGACTTCAGCGATCACTGACTCGCCGGCAATGTACTCACGCTTATTCATGCTTATCGACGTGGCTATCTGCGCCTGAGCAAAGGAGCAGATAGCGAGCAAGAACGCTGAAACTTGGAGATATCTGAAGGATTGGCTGAACATGAAGTCAGCAACATAGCGACACTGAGACCGCCGTCAATCTAAGGAACTGGACAGGAATAGCATTTTCTGCGTTTTCCCGCATTTTTCCACTATTTGTCGCGCTCACCGAGCGGGCGGACCCACATATTGCGAAATTCGATAGGGTCACCATGAAATTGAAGCTTGATCGGTCCTTTTTCAGGATGAGTAGCGGGATACTTAGCAAGATTACGATAGCCCGAAACACCGTGGAAAAACTCTCCATTCTGCACCACCACGCCGTTGTGGATGACGGTCACTTTCGCAGGTGTCTCGACTTTTCCATCGACGTAAACGGGCGGCACGAAGGTAATATCGTAGCTGTTCCACTCGCCCTGTGGAGAGGTGGCATTCGCAAGCGGTGGCAATTGCCCATAAAGGGAGGCCGCTTGGCCGTCCGGATAGGTTTTGTTGTTGTTGCTCTGAAGCACCTGGACTTCGTAAAGCCCCATGATGAAGACCCCGCTGTTACCTCCACCTTGACCGTTCACTTTGCGGTCCGCAGGTAAACGCCATTCGAAATGCAGCTGGATCGCACCGAATTCCTCCTTGGTGGTAATGTCTTTGCCTTTCGCAACCATCACGCCATCGCGCACTTCCCATGGAGCTGGGCCGTCTTTGACCTTCCATGCATCAAGGTTTGTCCCATCGAACAACACGATCGCATCAGACGGCGCCTTTATAACAAGGGCTCCAGCGGCCTCAACCACACGCGGCTGCGGTCTATCGGGATCATGCACATGGTATGTCGTGCCGGGAATGATTGGCGTATCTTTGAACCCGACCGGCTTATCCTGCGCTTGCGCTGTCCCGCAGACCAACAAGCACCCACCAAATAATGACCATGTTTTAATATTCATAAGCCACTAAACCGCCATTCATGATCAAAACTTTCAAGATTCTTTTTTGCCCCATGCGCGAAAGCAGGTTGCCGCCAGACCATAACCGTGGCTACCTTCCAGCACGCCATGGCCACCTTCACCGCCACTTCGCCTAACAACGATCAGTTTCCCTTCGAATTGGTTCGTCCCGACTTGGAAAAAGTCGAGATAGCGATCCGTGCCCAAGTCCGAGATTTCGACTCCGCTGTCGAGCCCTACATCACTTACATCTGCAACACCGCTGGAAAACGTATCCGTCCGGCACTCGCGATTTTGGTCGGCGGCGCCAATGGTGCAGTGACTGAAGATCATCGTAAGATCGGCGTGATCCTCGAACTCATCCACATGGCGACCCTCGTGCATGACGACATCATCGATGGTGCCACCGCCCGCCGTTCCATGCCAACCGCAAATGCAAAATGGGGCAACGCCCTCGCGGTGCTGCTCGGCGATGCGTTGTTTTCCCATGCACTGACCCTAGCGACGGATTTTAACTCGATCGAGATTTGTAAAAAAGTCGGCCAAGCCGCGCGCGAAGTCTGCCAAGGAGAAATCATTCAAACCCAACGCCGCTTTGATCTGACCTTGACGAAGCAAGATTATTTCAAAGTCATCGAAATGAAAACCGGCGCCTTGTTCGCCGCTGCTACTGGCCTCGCTGCCGCCGTCTCCGGTCTTAGCGCGGAACAAGAAGCATCGTTGGCTTCATACGGCATGAAACTCGGCACCGCCTATCAAATCTATGACGACTGCCTGGATTTGGTCGGCTCCGAGGAAATCGTCGGTAAAACCCTGCGCACGGACCTAGAGAAAGGTAAGCTCACCCTCCCAATCCTGAACCTGCTCGAAGCATCATCGGAACAACAACGCGAGGAAATCAACCGCCGCATTCTCGCCGAAGAAGAATTCGATCTTCCTACTCTAACAGGTTTCGCCGAATACAACGACGCTCTAGCCCGTGCGGTGGACACCGCTTTGGAATTACTCGTAGGCTGCCGCAAAGACATCTCCTTCTTGGTGGAGTCCGATTACAAAGCCGCTCTCATGCAGATCACGCATTTCCTGGAGTCCCTCCTGAAAAATTGTCGGAATTAAGTTTTAGGGTAGGGCGCTCTCGCCGAGAGCGCCGCATGGAATGAATAATTCCTTGAAACAATCCTTAGCTCCCCGCTTCGCACGGCACCCTCGGCGATGATGCCCTACCTACGTAAAATTAAGCCGACTTCAGATCCTTGTTTTCAAAATGCAGGAAGTGATCCCAACTTTCATCGCCCAAGCCATTTTCCTGCAATCCGTATAAGGGCCGCCAACGCGGAGCAAACGGCTTACCTGCGGGATGCATTCCGGCTTCGTGAGGAAGTTTGTTTGCTTTACGTGTGTTGCACTTCACGCATGAAGCCACGATATTGTCCCATGTGGTTTTACCGCCTTTGTCGCGCGGTATCACGTGATCCAAGTTCAATTTATTCTCAGGCAGAACTTTCTCGCAATACTGACAGGTAAACTTGTCACGCAGGAAAACATTGCGACGCGTGAATTTCACCTCCAAGCGCGGCAAGCGATCATAAATCCCTAACACAATGATTTTTGGAACCCGCAGCGCGACGCGCACACTGTGAATCATTTCATCGCAAACTCTCTGCTGTGAGTAACCGACCCATGAAATTAAATCGTGGGTCGTAAATTTTTCATCCCCCTCCACTTGCACGACCTGCGCATGCCCGAGACAAAGCAAATGGACGGCACGTCGCGCCGAGCAAGTATGAACCGGTTGCCAATAACGGTTCAACACAAGCACAGGTAGTTCAAGAGGCTCGCTCATATCCTTTCCCAGCAAAACGCTGACAAGCTATCAAACCTTCCCGTTCGAGCAACCGAAAAGATGCCGATGGGTTCCGTAACTCAAAATTTTAAACTTTAAATCTCAAGGAAGAAGCCAAATGCGCCTCACAAACCCCGCGCCTTCACCGTTAGCCACGCTTCTTCCATTTCTCCTAGATTCGCTTGCTCCAAGCTCTTTCCACCAGCCTTCAGTTCTTGCTCCATCGCGCCGAAACGTTGCTCGAACTTCTTATTCGCTGCCGCCATTAACACCTCGGGATCGATGTTCCGATAGCGCGCCAAATTCACCACGGAGAAAAGTAAATCGCCGAGTTCTTCTTCGACCTCATCCATGTTTTTCGCATCGATCGCTACGGTCAGTTCACCGAGCTCCTCGCGGATTTTCGAAATCACACCCGTTTCCTCTGGCCAATCGAAGCCGACCTTCGCTGCTTTTTTCAGTAACTTATTGGCGCGAATCAACGCAGGTAACCCTTTGCCTGTGCCATGAAGATAAAGCACTTCTTTTTCGCCCTTTTCGTTACGCTTGATCGCATCCCATTGCTTGAGCACCTGATCGGAATCTTCCGCAGACGTTTCACCATATACATGCGGATGCCTGCGCACCAGTTTCTCGGAAATTTCCGCCGCCACTTGATAGAGATCGAACCGCCCCTGCTCTTCCGCAATCTCACTGTGGAAAACGACTTGTAGCAACAAATCACCCAACTCCTCACGCATGTGCGTATCGTCACCGGAGCGGATCGCATCGACACATTCGTAGGCTTCTTCAATCAGATTCGAAATGATCGATTCGTGCGTCTGCTCCGCATCCCACGGGCAACCGCCCGGCGCGCGCAAGCGATGCATGATCGCGCGCAAACGCTCGATTTGTTTGCCCGGTTCATCGCAATGCATCATCTCTTGATCTGTCATAATTCAATCCTGTTCATTGTTTGCCACGCGCTGAAGCAAATCCCGTTCCTCATCCGTCAGACTCTGAAATCCCTCGCGTGAAATTTTATCCAAAATCGTATCCAGCTCAGATTGCGCGTTTAAATCCACAATGGTGCGGGGTCGGATTTTCGGCTCAATATATCTTCTCGGTCGCTTTGGTGCATTTTTAGTATCGACCCCAAACAGCGGTGCCATGCGCATTAATAAATAACCGACAATTACTCCACCGAGATGACCGGCCTCACCGCCTTGGTTTTTACCGATTTCAAAGATAATCGTACCCACTGCGACGACGATCACCACGAGTGCGAGTTGTCGCATGCTCAATGTGACAGGCGGAAAAATCAGTGTGACCTGCATATTTGGCGCAAGCACCGCCACCGCGATCATGATCCCATAAATCCCCGCTGAGGCACCAACCAATTGCATCTCCATACTCTGCTCAGGAAGAACTCCCAAGTAAGTCAGCAATACAAAAAACGCCGCGCCACCTACCCCACAAGTGAGATAATAGACTAGAAACTTCAGCGATCCCAACCAACGCTCTATGAACGGCCCAAAGAAAAACAAGCCCAGCGAATTGAACAAAATATGCGCGATGCTGCCATGCATGAATTGAAATGTAATGAACTCCCAAATCTTTTTCTCAAAGATGGCGCTGCCGATCGAAAACGCCCCAAAGTTGGTAATCACGCCTTCGAAAAAAAATACATCCGAGAAATAAATTCCCACGTTCAATATCAATATCGCTTTCACCACTGGCGGCAGCTGAGCCAGCATCCCGCCACCTTGGGCCACCCTACGTTGCGTGAAAGACATGCCGGAAACTATCTACTCACCTGCACTTTGGGCAAGCGCTAGTCTTGGGGGCTTAGAAAGGAACCGCGATTTTCAATCGCGACCTCGCCTGCGAATGATTACGGGCTGACGCAAAAATGAAACCTAACGCACATAAAATCGCTCTACCCAAATCACCCAATCTTTGATTTTATCCAGTCATCTTCAAATTCATGAAAATGCGAACTCTCTCCCTTCTAATGTTTCTTGCGCCCAGCCTGCTTTTGGGCGCCGGACTTTCTTTAAACGAATCACGAACGAAATTCGAAGGACGCCATTACCTAGTCAAACTCAACGAAGATCAGCTTGAGGAAGTCACCATCGCAGGGACTCTTACTCTGACCCGCACTCAATGGCAGGAAGTGCGAAAGTTAAGCCCGAGCGCACCCAAGAGAATCGAAGACATTTACCCCAGCACTCACAATGACTGCACGTGCGGGGAAGAAGAGAAAATTTACGGCGTTTGGTTCAAAGACGGCACCGTAGCTGTTGTGTATCTGGACGCTCCCGTTCCATTTGAAAAGCTAGATGCAGAAACCAAAGATAAACTCGCAAAGGATCTCAGCTTCCGCATGGATGAGCGTGGACAGCTTTATCATGACAACAAGCTGATCCCATATTCCGAGGTGAAATCTCGCGTTGCTTACCTAAGAGCCCTGCCCGTTGATAAACAAAGCGAGCGTTCGGGCTTTCTCGAGATCGAAATTCCTCCTACTTGCAAAGCCACGGACACAGCGTTGGCTGGGCGCCTCAAAGAATTACAAACCATCGCTAAGACGGTGGGACACGGCTTTTACGTCATGTGGGATATGACTGGCCTTGAAGAGCCTGAATGAGATATTTTGGATAATTCCATCGAATTTCGCCTCTCCTTCCCATGGGGTTGACCCCGCGCCCGCGGGTTGCTAGCTTCCGCGCCCCGTCATGAGCACTACTCCAAATTACAAAGACACGCTGACCCTGCCGCAGACGAGTTTCCCCATGCGTGGAGACTTGGTTGAAAACGAGCCGAAGCGTTTGGAAATTTGGGAGAAAAACGAACTTTATCATAAAATCACCTGCGCCCGCAAAGCCGCAGGCGCTCCGGATTTCATCCTCCACGACGGCCCACCTTTCGCCAACGGCGACGTCCACATGGGCACCGCGCTCAACAAGCTACTCAAAGACATGGTGGTGAAATCCAAAACCATGGCCGGCTTCCACGCACCATTCGTGCCCGGTTGGGACTGCCACGGCCTGCCGATCGAATTCAAAGTCGTCAAACAAGCAGCCGGACTAGAGCCAGCGGAAATCCGCCGACGCTGCGCCGAGTTCGCAGCCGGCTACATCGATATCCAACGCGCCTCTTTCCGCCGACTCGGTGTGTTCGGCGATTGGAAAAATCCATACCTCACCATGGACCCCGCTTACGAAGCGAGCATCCTGCGGGTGTTTGCGAAACTGGTGGAAAATGGCTCGATCTATCAATCCAAAAAACCCGTCCAATGGTCCTACGGTGCACAAACCGCACTCGCGGAAGCGGAGGTCGAATACGCCGATAAAGTTTCTTCAGCGATCTTTGTGAAATTCCCTCTCTTAACCGGCGAGCTCGCTGGCAAAGCCAACATGGTTATCTGGACCACCACACCGTGGACACTTCCTGCCAACCTCGGCATCGCCGTGCATCCGGAATTCACCTATGTGGTCGGTAAATTTTCCAACGGTGAAACGGAACAAACCTTCATCATCGTTCGCGAACTGTTAGAAGCGTTCGCAGAAAAAACCGGTTACGCACTGAAAGAAACGCTTTCCGAAATCAAAGGCCGCGAGCTCGATGGCGCGGAGGCACAACATCCGTTTCTCAACCGCTCTTCGAAACTCATCCTCGCGAACTTCGTCACCACAGAAACCGGAACCGGCGCGGTGCACATCGCTCCCGGCCACGGCGCTGACGACTACGTTGCCGGCCAACAGAACGGACTCGGTGTGCTTTCACCAGTCGATGACGAGGGACATTTCACCGAAGAAGTCGGCCTCGCGGAACTGGTTGGTAAACACGTTTTCCAATCCAACAAACGCATCATCGAAATCCTAACAGAAAGCGGGCACCTACTCGGCGAAGAAGCTTACAAGCATTCCTACCCGCATTGCTGGCGCTCGAAAACGCCGATCATTTTTCGTGCGGTCGAACAGTTCTTCATCTCGCTCGACACCCTGCGCGGCCAAGCGCTTGAGGAAATCGACAAGGTGAAATGGATGCCCGCATGGGGCCGCAACCGCATCTACGGAACGGTCGAGTCTCGTCCCGATTGGTGCATCTCCCGCCAACGCACTTGGGGCGTTCCGCTGCCAGTGTTCTTCGATGAATCTGGTAAAGCCATCCTTTCCGCAGAACTCGCCAACAAGGTCGCCGACCTCGTTGAAAAAGAAGGCACCAATGTCTGGTTCGAAACTTCCGATGAAGCGCTCGCTGCTAAGCTCGGCCTTCCAACCGGCTTGAAAAAAGGCAGAGACACGCTCGATGTCTGGATCGATTCCGGCTGCTCGCACGCCGCAGTCATGGACGCTCATCCCGAGCTGCATTGCCCAGCTGATCTTTATCTCGAAGCCACCGACCAACACCGCGGTTGGTTCCAAAGCTCACTCATGCTGTCCACCGCGTTCCGTGGTCACGCACCTTACAAAGCCGTCATGACCCACGGCTTTGTGGTCGATAAGGACAAGAAGAAGCTCGCGAAATCCGATGCCGGAAAAGGCGGCAAACCAACCGACGCCGCTTATTTCTACAATCAATACGGCGCTGATATCGTCCGCCTCTGGGCCTCCAGCGTCGATTGGCAAAACGAAGTCCCCTTCGGCGAAGACCTCTTCAAACAAGTCGCCGAACCATATCGCCGTCTTCGTAATACATTGAGAATTCTGTTAGGAAATCTCGATGGATTCGATCCTTCAAAATTTCAAATTTCAAATTTCATATTTCAAATTCCTCTGCTTGATCAATGGATTTTGGAACGACTTCACATCGTCGTCAAAGAATGCCTTACCGCTTACGAATCTTTTGAGTTCCGCAAAGTTTTCAACTCGATCAATCAGTTCTGCACCACCGATCTTTCCGCCATCTACATCGATGCGCTGAAAGATCGTATGTATTGCGACGCGCCGGATTCCCCTCGCCGCCTCGCTTCGCAAGCGGCGATGTACGAGATCTTTAGTAGTATCACTCGCCTACTCGCACCCATACTTGCCTACACCACCGACGAGGCATGGGAACACGCCGCATTTATGCAAGGCAGCGTACACGAACAGGATTTCCCAACCGCTAATCCCGCGTTCGCACCGAGCCAAGTCAGCAAGGATGTAGATCGTCTTTTCCAAATCAAAGCCGTCATCCAGACCGCCATCGAAGCGAAAATCCAGGCCAAGGAATTCACCCGCAACAACGAAGCCGCGATTTCCCTCACGCTTCCCGAAAGCGACGCGAATTTATTAGAAAAACTCAACGACCGCGACTTCGCGACCGAGTTCTTCATCATCGCCGAACTCAATGTAACCCAAGGCCCCGAACTCACCGCCACCGCCGCCAAAACAGAACTCCCCCTCTGCCCCCGCTGCCGCAAGCATGAGCCCCTCGTCGCCTCCGGCCTATGCGCAAGATGTGAAGAGGTGGTGGCATAGTTCTTTTTTGAAGTTTAAAATTTAAAGTTTAAAATTTGTGTCCCTTCCCCGCCTACTCCTCTTCCTCACCCTTCCGCTCTACATCCTCGACCAAATTACGAAGGCATGGACGGTGGCGAATTTTTCTGAGCCGCCTCCGGGTGAATTTGGAACGTTCGATTTGCCCTGGAAGATCATTCCGGATTGGCTTCATTGGGGCCGTGTCCACAACCAAGGCGTCGCCTTCGGTTTGGGCAACGGATCCTCTTGGGCTCCGATTGTGTTCTTGTGTGTTCCCATCATCGCGCTTTTTATCATTCGCTACTTTTGGAAAAAGGGCGCCTTCGAGCACATTTTCTCCAAACTGGCGATCTCGTTGTTGTTATGCGGAATTTTCGGAAATTTAACCGATCGCTTGGTGCAAGGCTTCCTTCTTGATCACGCCAAAGACGGCACCTTCTGGGAACGCCTCACGCAAGGCTACGTGGTCGATTTTATTGGGGTCAGATTGCCTTTCTATGATAAAATTGTCCCAGCAAGCCATGGCTGGTGGCCGACCTTCAATATCGCCGACTCTTGCATCTCCATCGCTGCGGTTCTGTTGTTCATCGGTGGCTTAAAAGAGGAACAGGCGAAGAAAGCAGCAAAAAGTGAATGACTATTTGTTAATGGTTAATTAAAATATGACCATACCCCCCCGGCTTAACTCCCGAAATTCGCAAAATTTTCAGCGACAAATCGGCCTCTGCTGGGTTTAGTAGACCCAGAATATAGGAGAATACATGACTGAACTTTTACTTGAACCTGCCCGGAGATCGGGATGCGACGATTTACCTGCTGTCAGCGAGTTACTCAAAGCTTCTGCACAACGCCAGCGATCGCCGATCGATGATTTACTAGATGCAGCAGTAGTCGATGAGGAAGGTTATCTCCGCGAACTAGCTAAAGAGCTTGATATCCCATGGCTGGAAAATATTTCCACCGAAGAAAACACCGTTCCACTGCGCGAAGCCTGCGGCCCTCGTGTAGCTCTGAAACATCGCTTGCTACCCGTCGCTATCGAAGGTGAGGGCGTTGAAAAAAAACTCATCCTAGCAACTTTCGATCCCTTTAACCTCATCGCACATCAAGCAGCGGCGCAGGAACTATCTATCCCCTTCGAGTGGCGGATGGCATCGCGGAAACGAATTCACGAGGCCTTGCGTCGGCTTTACGGGGTAGGCGCGGATACGTTTGAACAGATTTTGGATGGCCGTGATCTGGATTACGATCAACTTTCCGATTCCGAAGACGAGGCCAACGTCATCGATGCCGACGAGGACGAAGAAGCCAGCGTGGTGAAATTCGTGAACCAAATCATCCGCGAAGCTCTCGATCAACGCGCGACGGATATTCACGTTGAGCCTCTCGCTAACAACCTCCGCATTCGTTACCGTATCGATGGTAGATTGTTAGAAATCGCCGTACCTGAAAACATCAAGGCCCTTCAAAGCTCGGTGATCGCACGTTTGAAAATCATGGCGCGACTCGACATCGCCGAGCGCCGCGTCCCACAAGACGGACGGATCAACCTTCAGTTTGAAGGCGCAACTATCGACGTCCGGGTCGCCACTGTGCCGACCGTGGAAGGCGAAAGCGTTTCTCTTCGTCTCCTTAACCAAGAAAAATTCAATCTAGCGAAACTCGCGTTGGAACCGTTTGTGCGGACCAAGATTGAAAGCTTGTTGCACCTTCCCAACGGCATCATCCTCATCACCGGACCAACGGGTTCTGGTAAATCCACAAGTTTGTATTCGTTCCTCAGTGAGGTGAACAGCCCCGAGAAACGCATCGTGACCGTCGAGGATCCGGTGGAAAACAAACTGACCGGCGTTATGCAAATCGCGGTGAAATCCGAGATCGGCCTGACCTTCGCTACCGCCTTACGTTCCATCCTCCGTGCAGATCCCAACATCGTCATGATCGGTGAGATACGGGATTTGGAAACCGCTGAAATCGCGATCCGCGCCTCTCTAACAGGTCACTTGGTGTTTTCCACGCTCCACACCAACGACGCCATGGGAGGTATTTCCCGATTGGTCGACATGGGCGTCGAACCCTTCCTCGTCTCAGCCGCCGTCCGGGCTTTCCTCGCCCAGCGCCTCGTGCGCCGACTCTGCCCACATTGCAAAGTGACACGTCAAATTTCTACTCAAGATATCATCGATCTTGAAATCCCACGCGACATCCCCGGCCAAATCTACGCGCCAAAAGGTTGCGATCGCTGCCGCATGACCGGCTACTCTGGCCGACTCGCCATCTACGAGGTCGTGATTTTATCTCAGAAAATGCAGGAACTCGTCGCCCATTCCCGCCCACTCGCCGAGCTGAAAGCCCAGGCATTCCGTGACGGCTATGTCCCGATGCGCACCTACGGCTGGCACAAAGTCATGCAGGGCGAGACGACCATTGAAGAAGTCATTTCCGTGACCTCATTGGAGATTGGCGGTTTGGAATAAGAATCTTATGCCCTACTTTTCTTACAAAGCACTCTCCAGCAACGGCACCGTCGCAACCGGTGAGATCGAGGCATTGGATCGCTCTGAAGCAATGCGTTTATTAGATAAACGCGGCATGCAACCCGTAACACTCAAAGAAGCAGTAAAAGCCTCATCGAAATCAGAAAGCTCGAAGCCAAAGCGCAGGGAAGTGGTTAGCGAAAAAACGGAGGCTTCTTCCGACGGCATGATCAAACTCAAACGCGCAGAAGTGATCCTGTTCACTGAAGAGCTCTCCGACATGATAGGCGCAGGCCTGCAGTTGGAGCCGGCATTGAAATCGATGGAAAGCCGACAGGAGCTCGGAAGCCTGAAAGAAGTTTCCAGACGGATTCGTGAAATTGTTAGAGACGGAGTCAACTTCTCGGTCGCGTTAAAAAAAGTCAGCCCGAGTTTCGGACCCTTGTATTGTTCGTTGGCAGCTGCTGGCGAGGCCTCGGGTGCGTTGGATACAATATTAAAACGCCAAGCATACTACCTCAAAACCCTCGCTGAACTGCAGAGCAAACTCATCCTCGCGATGATCTATCCGGCATTTCTCATTCTGATGGGACTCACGGTTGGGGTCGTGTTCGTGACCATGCTCATTCCTCAACTCTCCGAGCTCATCAAAAACACACCAGGCGGAAAACTCCCGTGGGCGATTAACGGAATGATGCTCATCGCTGATTTCATTAAGGCTTGGTGGCTTGTCATACTGCTGCTTTTGGTTGGCGGAGGATTGTTCTTCAAAGCATGGAAAGACAACGAGGCCAACCGCCCAACATGGGACGAGATGAAACTCAAAATCCCATTGATCGGCGACGTCATCGCATCGCGGTTTTACGTGCAGTTCCTCGAAACCATGGCGAACTTGGTCAGCAACGGTCTGCCGCTTCTCAGGGCACTTGAGCTCTCTCGCGATGCCACTCAAAATCTAGCGATCCGAAAGAACCTCAACGCTGTGATCGACCAGGTCGGCGATGGGCGGGCGTTTTCGAAAGCAATGATTCGGACCGAATCCTTTCCTCCCTTGCTGATTGATATCATCGCCGTGGGCGAGCAGACGGGAAAAATCGATATCTCTCTGCGTCGCGCCGCAGAGCGCTACGATAAAGAGCTCAATAATGATATCAGACGCGTCATGGCGCTCATCATGCCATCGGTGCTGATTTTCATGGCACTACTCATCGGCACTTTCGCCTACCTGATGATCACCGCAATCTTCCAGACAATCGCGAATTTGAGGTAAGCCTGGCTCCTGAGGCGCCTGCATCGCTGATCTTATGAATTCTAACACATATTCTCGAAGAAAATTCATCCGTGGCATGTCCGCCAGCGGTATTCTCCTCGCTTCACCGCGTGCCATGGCACAGTCAGCTTCCCTTCCATCCTTACGCACATTAGCGAAAGGAAAGCCACTGATGGGGACTGCGGTGCCTACCCATTTTGAGAAATCCCTCAACGCTGAAGAAACCAACATCCTCTCCACTCAGTTCGATAGCGTCACTCCAGAGAACTGCATGAAGTGGCAGATTCTTTGCCCCAAGGAAGGCGAATACCGTTTCGAGGAAGTGGATCAACTCATGGCCTTCGCTGCTAAAAACCAGCAAAGCGTCGTGGGGCATACGCTTCTTTTCAATCGGGATGGCGACTATCCGAAATGGCTTTTCCGCGACGGCGAGAAAGAGGCTGATGCGAAGCTCGTCTGGAAACGAATCGAAGACCATGCGGGGAAACTCATGTCGCGATACGCCGGAAAAATCGATTCCTGGGATGTTCTCAACGAATTCATCGAAGTCCCCGCGCCAGGCTACCGTGTAACCGATCTAACCCGTGTGCTCGGCGCAGATTACCCAGAGCGCCTATTCAAGATCGCAGCGGAAATAGACCCTAAAGCGAAGCTGACTTATAACGACTTCTCGGTTGAGAACCCGCAGCGCCTCAAAGCCATTCTCGCCTTCGTGCGCGAACTCCGCAAGAAGGGCTGCAAGATCGATGTCATCGGCAGCCAGAGCCATCTCGAGATCGGCGACAAATCAGCCGAAAATCTGGACACCATGATCAAACAATTCGCGGCAGATGGATTCCGTTGCGCTCTCACCGAGCTCGACGTCGATGTCATTCCGAGAAACGCCTACTGGAATCCGAAAACCCGTGAAGAGGCGAACAAACAGAATCCCTACACAGAAGGCTGCCCAGCCGAGGTGCTCGAGCGGCAAGCGGCACAATACCGTAAAGTCATGGAGATCGTTATGGCCAACGCCAAACATGTTGATCGCGTGACTTGGTGGGGATTTACCGACCGCCTCAGTTGGCTCAACGATTGGCCATGGAAACGAGTCAACCACGGCCTACTTTTCGACCGCGAAGCCAAACCCAAACCCGCGTTCCACGCAGTGGCAGAGGTTCTGGCGCGAAAATAGACTGCTTGCCAAATGTCCTTTTTGAAAGGCTGGGCGATAGATTTGCCAGTAATTTCTCGTCATGAGGAACTCGATCGTCTATGACATATTCACATTAAAAGCCCACGCATCTTTTTTAAGTCACGTACACCATCCGAACCATGAGCAACGACAACCAATCGCAAAAATCCATTCGCAACAGCAGCTTGCCTCCACTCGCCGCCTTTGCGCTGGCTTTGGGCATGATCGGCTCCACTTTTATTGCCGCCTCCACATGGCGTGATGTGCGCAAGCAACCCGAAAAAAATAACATTCGCATCACTGGATCAGCTAAGAAGCGAATCGTTTCCGACCTGATCGAGTGGTCGGCAATCGTCGAAGGCAAAGGAAAAGACCGCACCTCTGCCTATGTGTCACTGAAAGCCAGCACCGATAAAGCGGTGGAGTTTCTCAAAGGCCAAGGCGTCGAAGCAGATGCCATCAAAACACAATCCGCCAACATCAATGAAGAATTTGAAACCTTCCTTGAGGACAAAGTATTGCCCGGCACCAACGTTCCTATCCGCACGGAAATCCGCAAGTCTGTCGGCTTCCGAGCATCCCAAGTGGTTTCTGTTAGTTCAACTAATGTGCCGCAAATTGAAAAGGCATCACGAGAAATCACTTCCTTGCTTGAGCAAGGCGTGAACGTAACCTCCAATGAGCCGAGCTACTACTACACCCGTCTCGGCGAGCTCAAACTGGAGATGTTGGCAGAGGCAGCCAAAGATGCCCGCAATCGTGCCGAAAACATCCTTCGCTCTGCGGGGAACACCGAGATCGGGCCTCTTGTGGATTCCTCAATGGGGATCATCAACATCAACCCAGCCAACTCCACCGAAACTTCCACCGAAGGCAACAACGATACCACATCCTACGAAAAGGACATCATCACCATCGTCCGCGCCGAATACGTGGTTAAGTAAATTTTTGAAACGTTCACTGTACTTCAACCATCAAATCATCTCATGAACTATCAAGCATCTGTCACTGACTTCTTCAAACCCCAGAAGTGGGTCATGAACATGCTACTGGGTGCTGTGTGCATCCTTATTCCGTTGGTTGGTCCCATCATCCTCAACGGTTGGGCGATTACCCAACTTTGGAGTCGGGGCGATGATGAGAATCCATCCGAATATCCACCGTTCGATTTTCAGTATTTCACAAAATACCTCATGCGCGGACTCTGGCCCTTCCTCGTGCAAATGGCATCAAGCCTGATCATCACGCCAATCATCGTGATCCTGATGATATTCATCATGATCGCAGCGCCAGCGATGCAAAATCATGAAGTAATCGCAGTCCTCATGATCATCCTCGGCATCATTGCTTACTTCGTCCTGATCTTGGCACTGAACTTCATCATCGTCCCCCTCTCGATCGCGGCGACGATTACCCAAGACTTTGTCCCGGCATTCAATTTCCGCTTCGTGCGCAACTTCCTTTCTCTGGTCTGGAAAGAACTACTGATCACCACCCTGTTCCTTTTTGCTCTCGGCATAGTGATGAGCATTGTCGCTGTCTGCACCTGCTACATCGGTGCTTTTGCCTTATTCCCGGTCATGCTCTTCGCTTGGCAGCACTTACAGAAACAACTTTACCTGCTTCACCTCGCACGAGGCGGTATGATTCTGCCACGTAGCCAGAAACTCAGTGATCTACCACCGACCCTACCTTTATAAATGGTAGGGTCGAGCGGCCCTGCTCGACCGTGATTCCAATAAGGTGAGCGCTATACAAGATCACGCATCCGATAGATGAATCACTCGTTGTGATTTTTGATTTGGGTCGACTCGGCGAGGCGACCCTACCCTAAAAAAGGGAGGCATTGCTGCCTCCCTTGATGAAATCAAATGATTAGAAACCTCTTACGCCATCGCTGGCTTGGCGAGGTGTAAGAACTGGCGCATGAGCGAACGGGTCTCGTCCTGCCAAGCTTGTAGAGCGATACGGGAGACTTGCACGCGATCAGCTAGGGCTTGTTCAAGCTCGTGATAATTTTCACACATTTTTTCGTAAAGTTGAGTAAGCGCTTCCGAGGTGCGTTGGCAGTATCCCGGAGCTGCTTGAAGCTCATTCAGGCGGGTTTGGGCAACCCGGCGAGCTTCACCCATTTCTGCGAGAAGAATTTTGCTGTCTGGCACGCGGCGCAGGCCTTCAACGAGGCCGAGTTTGGAAAGCGTCCAGATCGTCCATTTCGTTGGATCCCATTGCCAAGACTTCACACCGTTGCGGTAGTCGTGTTGGAACTCGTGATGATAGTTGTGGTAGCCTTCGCCAAAGGTAAGAAACGCCATGATTGCGCTGTCTCGGGCGGAATGTTTGGTGGAATACGGTTGTTTACCAACGGTGTGGCAAAGGGAATTGATGAAAAACGTGCAATGTTGGGCGATCACGATGCGGGTCACACCAGCGATGAGGAAACCACCGAGGGCACCTTGCATAGGATCCAGACCCATCAGAGAATTGTAGCCGTAACCAAGTAAGGTCGGGACAATCAAACCGACTACGAGGCCGATCCAATGGGTGTATTTGTGCTGCCACATGACGAGTTTGTCTTTGCGGAGGTCGGCGACGTTGTCGACGGGAGGCTCGGGATTGAGTTTGAAGAGCAGCCAGCCGATGTGAGCCCAGAAGAAACCTTTCGAGATATCATAGGGATCTTCGTCGTGGTCGACGTGTTTGTGGTGGCGGCGGTGGTCGGAGGACCAGTTCAAACAGGAGTTCTCAAAAGCGCAGGCGCCAAAAAGGAGAGTGAAAAATTTCACCGGAGTCTTTGCTTTGAAGGAAAGATGGGAGAAAAGACGGTGATAACCCAGCGTGATGCTCATCATCGTCGCGCAGAGGTAAAAGAAGAACATGCTGAACTGGAACCAATCGATTCCGTAATGGTAGAAATAGATGGGCGCGCCGATGAGGGCGATAAGAGCGGTGCCAATAAGGAAACTGGAGGTAATCCAGTTCACGCGGTCATATGGAATACGAAACATAATTTTTAAATGTATGGTTACCGGCAGCGGGCTTCAGTGAGATGAGCCGCTTGGAGACGGGCATCCTGATAACCCATGATCGCTCCGCAGGCAAGGAACGATTTTTTGCAAAAACTCCGCAAATCTTGAGCTTCCTATATACTATAAGGGAAATTTGAATTTGAAGAAAGGCGTGACAAACCACTGTGGCGCGCCAATTTCATGTGAAATAAAGCATGGATGACTTCAGGAAAAATCTCTTGGTTCTTGCCTCGGCAGGCTCTGGCAAAACGTTTTGCTTGAGCGACCGCATCATCGCGCTGGCGGCAATGGAAGTTCCACCGGAGAAAATCGTCGCCCTGACGTTCACTCGTAAAGCCGCGGGCGAATTTGCCGACGCGATCCTGAAAAAACTCGCCGAGGCAGCCAGTGACCAAAAAAGCGGCCGCGAGCTATCCGAGCGAATCTCCACCGAAAACGTCGATTTCGTGGAGCTTCTGGAAACCTTGGTGAAAAGCCTACCGAAACTAACTCTCGGGACGATGGATGCGTTTTTCGCCCGGGTGGTGAAAAGTTTCCAATACGAACTCGGCATCACCGGTGGAAAATTTGAATTGTTGGAAGGTGAGGTCGCGATCACAGCTCAGGATGAGCTAATGGAAAACCTTTTAGACGGTGGTCTGGACGCCGCGTTCGAGGAAGAATTCGTGGAAATTTTCCGTCGCGCCACCGCTGGCAAAGAAAGCTCGTTGGTGCTGGAGGATTTGAGAAAATTTATCGCCAACTGGCATTCGATCTACGGTTCGAGCAGCGATCTCAAATGGGGACCAGCCACGCTTTCGCCGCAAGCCATAGAGGATTGGGAGAAAGAGAAGGCGGGATTGATCGATTCGATCCGCCGCGATTGGCCGAATGTGGTGACGACGGATAAACGCCAGCACGCAGCCTTCGAAAGCATGATGAATACTTTCGAACAACACACCATCGGCAGCGGCTCGTTTGAAAAGGCGACGAGTCTTTTGAAAAACACTCTGGAAGCGGTCAGCGATTCCGATGGCGCGATCCAAACTTCCTTTCAGAAACCGTTTACGATCACTGGAATCGCCGCACAGAATTTACGGAAACTCATTTCTTTGGCCGCGCATTGTGAGTTCGCAGCCGCACTTTCCCGCACCCGCGGAATCCATCAGATCATTCGCTCTTACGATGTGCTGATGGAACGCGAACTCCGCAGCAGAGGTCGGCTGGGATTTGACGATGTAAAACGTTTGATGGGCGCCTGGATCAAAAACGAAGACGCCCGACTCCGCCGTGAAGCGATCGACTACCGGCTCGACGCCACGTATCAACATTGGCTGTTAGATGAATTTCAGGATACCAGCCGCGATGAATGGAACGGCTTGGAGCCATGGATCGACGAGGCACTCACCGATCAGGAAGCGAGCGTGTTCGTGGTCGGCGACAAAAAGCAGGCGATCTATGCGTGGCGCGGCGGCGAGGTCGGACTGTTTGACAAACTCATCGAAAACTATCGCGGGGAAAAGAATGATCCGCTGACTTTACAAATCGATACCATGGCGGAGTCCTGGCGATCCTGCCCCGAAGTGCTTGGCTTGGTGAATCGGGTTTGTGGAGATGCAAAAACCATCAGCGAACTTTTCGGTGATGCGACAGCAGCAAACTGGAACAGTGGCTGGGAAAACCATGTTTCTGCCAAAGCTTTGACCGCACCGGAAAAAGCCGGACATGCACGAGTTGAGATCGTGGATAAGGAGGAACTCACCGAACGGGTCGTTGCTCAGCTCCGTCACCTCGGGATCGGCAACAAAGAACTTTCATGCGGTATATTGGTTTCTAAAAACGATGAGGTTCGCGAGTGGGCGGATGCCTTGCGGGAAGAAGGATTTCAAGTCGTGGAAGAAGGCGTGCGTGAGCCGGGGCGCGATCATCCCGTCGGCGTGATGATCTGGCAGTTGCTGCGTTGGTTGGCGGATCCATCGGATACGTTTGCGAAACAAGTCGTCGTCATGTCGCCGCTCGGCGAGGTTTTCACCCATCAATACGGCAAAGATTTCCAAGTCACTTGGGACGCACTCGGCACAAGATTTTCCGAGATCGGTTTTTGCGAAACGATTCGAGAATTGTTAGAACCCGTTTCCGAAACATGGGAAGCGTTTGGGAAGCGCCGGTTCGAAGATATTTTACAAGCTCTCAAAGCACTCGATAATCAAGGCACCGTGCTGGTGAAAGATGCGGCGGAATGGATTAGTCGCATGAAAATTTCACAAAGCCCGGGCGTCGCCGCGATTCAGGTGATGACCATCCATAAATCGAAAGGTCTCGGTTTCGATGTCGTGATTCTTCCGAGCGTGAGCGATGACAAGATTCCATCGTTCACGCATTACAACACAGTGAAAGCCGAGGATTGGGTCTCGAATGCACCGCCGGCATGGGTGAGAAAAATCATCCCTGAACTGCAACAAGCCGAGAAAATGTGGGTGAACCAACAAACCTACGAGGCGTTCTGTAAGTTTTATGTCGCGCTCACCCGTGCAAAGCGCGGCTTGTATGTTTATATGGAGCCGCCATCCAAAACATCAGAACCAGACAAACCGAGTTTGGGAAATTGGCTGCGCTCCAGCTTAAGTATGGGACGCGAAGTGGGCGAGTTTTTTGAAATCGGTTGTGATCGTTGGCACGCCAGCATCAAGCAACGCGTCGTAGAAACACCACCAGCCATCCCAAGCATTTCCGCTGCGATCCCTAAACGAGCGCGCACCACGCCAAGCAGCGGGAAAAAAGTGGTTATCACCGGAACAGGCAACGCCTCCGCCCGCCGCAAGGGAATCACCATGCACCGCGCTTTCGAAAAAATCGGCTGGCTCGATGATTCCGAATTGTTAGATTTTTCTCCGGACATATCGAATACCATGACCGACGTGCTAACCACACCGGAAATCCGTGCTCTGCTTTCACGCAACGATAAATCCATCCGCCTCTACCGCGAACAACGCATCGAGGCGGTGCTCAATGACAAATGGATGAGCGGTGTGATGGACAGGCTCCACGTCCATGCCGATGAAGTACTTGTCGAAATCATCGATTTCAAAACCGACCGCGTCCTCAACGCCGCCGAACTCAAAGAACGCTACGCCACTCAAATGGAATCCTACCGCGCCGCCGTCAGCCGTATTTATCCAAATGCGGAGATCCGCAGCGTTATGGTATCGACCGTTTTGAAGCAGGTGGTGAGGTAGACTCAGTCGTAATTTCACTGTTCCTACCTCATTCATCATTCTGACGCCCTCACACTCGCAAATCCCTAACACTCCACAGTGTCCCAGCCGCGGCCTTGGCATTTCCTTTTAATCTCCGCGCACCGTCTTTTCTGTTTTCTGAAAATCTCTCCCGTGCCGCTCCAAACGCATCATTCACAAAGCTCTTACTTCCTATCACCGCCCCGTCTGTGAAATACCTCACCCGCGTACGCAGCATTTTGACTACCCCTAAATCCGGCAATACCGTCCCGTTGTGCTTCGATGACAACATCTCCTCTGTATTCATCATTGCTCCTGGCGCAGCTTCCCCAACCACTGTCCGCCCGCTCTTCCTTCCCAACGCAAGACCCATCAACCGTCGATAAATCCTCGAAACTTCCTTCCACTGTCCAGAAATATCCGCGCCAGCGACATCAAGATACGCCACTTGGCTTCTGTATGCTCTGATAAGCCCAATACGAGCCTTTTTGCCATTTCCTTTTGTCCCACCACCAACCGCTTCCCCGTAACTACTCCAACGATAATCCGCCGGATCAGTAACCATTCCCGCCCTAACAGGATTCAAATCGATATAAGCCGCAATCGTCCGAGATGCATCACCGCTTTCAACAATGACGCTTTTGTATCGCTGCTCCCATAACGTTCCCGTGCGATCATGGGTCCGATTGAACCAGCCTGTGAATCGTTGCAGCAAAGTCTTCATGAACTCGCTCAGATTGTGCATCCGATACGTGAAGCGAGCATAAATTTCCGCCACATGCGCCTCATTTCCCTCCGCACGAGCCTCCGCCAATTCCTTGCCCACATCCGCCACAAACGCCTCGCTGTAAACCGTCGAAAGCCGCTTCAATAACCCTTCGTCATCCAGCACCAAAGCCCCTGCCGGCGGGACTTCCAGCAGAATATGGAAGTGATTCGACATCACACAATACGCCAAAACCCGACACCCGCTAAAATTCTCCTGCATCCGCATGAACATCCGAAAATGCTCCCTTTCCTCGTCCCCAAAAACAAAACGTCTATCCACCACCCGCGATACGCAGTGATAAATCGCCCGTTTTTCCAAAGAATCCTTCCAAGGTGCCAGCCAACGTGAACATCTCATGCACCCACTCTACAGAATACTACTCATTTGACCAGTATTATTTCTGCAAGTTGTCTGTCCTCTTGTGCTCCTGTCCCCTTGTGCTCTAATGATTACCAAATAATCTCCTTTTACGTTCATCGAAATTAAGTTCCTTTCCTCGTATGAATCGCCCACATTTCATCCTCCTCACCCTGTTCGCATTCATCACCTTCACGCACGCCCAGGAAGCCCCCCAACGCACCTGCCGCATTGTCTTTTTAGACCGACCCGCCGATGCACCCAAAACCCTCCACCTCTTTGATGGCACAACTTCCCAAGAAATCGAGTTACCTGGTATGAATCTCTCGCCGGTCTATAAACTCGCCTCCGGAAACATCAATCTTCGCCTTCTACCTGATAAAGTCGAGGATCCGAAAACCATCTCTCCCGATGCTCCTTCGGTCGAAATCCCAGAGACTTATACCGATTTCTTTCTCATCATCTCAAGCGATCCCGATAACAAGATTGCCCCTGTAAGCATCAAAGCCTTCAACCCCGCCAACGAAGCTTTCAAACTCGGTCAAATACTTTGGATCAACCTAACCAACAAAACCATTACAGGTAAAATCGGCGATCAAGTCCTTTCCCTCAACCCGAATAGCTCAGCAGTCGTCGAAGCCCCGCGCAGCGACAGAGGTGATTACTCCGTTATTCTAAATTACCTCATCGAGGGTAAAAGTGACCCATACGCTATCTGCGAAACTCAATGGCAGCACAACCCTGCCAGCCGAGCGGTAGTCATCGTCACATCCAATCAAGGCCGCAAAGCCCCCCGTGTAAGTTCCTACTCCGATTTCAGGCAGGATCCATAATGGTTTTAGTCGTTATTTTTAAAGGTTAGTGATTCTAGAGTTGTCTGTCCCCTTGTGTGATTATGATTCAAGTTATTCAAGTTGTCTATTCAAGTTGTCGATTCTAGAGTTGTCTGTCCCCTTGTGTGATTAAGCTCGAGGAAGAAAAATACCTTAGAATCCCGGCCATTGGCTTAGAAGATTCATCCAAGTTGCTCTCCTCTGACTACAAGATTGTGACTTGAATACTACTCTCGATCACGCCGGTGGCGATGGCGTGGCGGGTGAGGCCGGCGGTGTCGTGGATGTTGAGTTTTTCCATAAGCTTTTGGCGGTGTTTTTCTACGGTCTTGATGCTGATACCCAGTAGGTCTGCGGTTTCCTTGTTGGCTTTGCCCTCGGCGATGAGTTGGAGTACTTCGGCTTCACGGGGAGTGAGCAAAGGCACTTCGATAGAGGCCGGCTTACCACGGGATCGAGCGTTGCGGACTTGGTCCTGAAGGCGCTTGGCAATGAATGGACTGAAGTAGATCTTTCCAGAAGCGACTTGGCGGATCGCCTCGGGAAGGATGTGAGCGGCGGTTTGTTTGATTAAATAGCCGCAGGCCCCGATGGAAATGGCTTTTTGAACATAGGAGTCCTCACTGTGGGCAGATAGGAAGATGATGCGGGTGGCAGGAGTATTTTTGAGGATCTGGCGAGCCGCTTCAAGCCCATTGAGTAGTGGCATGGCGATGTCCATGACTACGATATCCGGTTGGAGTTGATCCACTAGAGCGACGGCTTCACGGCCGTTTTCGGATTGGCCGAGGAGTTTGAAATCTGGCTCATTTTGCAACAATGCCCAAAGGCCCTCGCGAACAATTTGGTGATCTTCTACTAACAGGATGGTGATTGGATTCATGGTTTGGGATGAGGTTGGGGATGGATGGGTGGAATTTCAACGCAAATGGTGGTGGGCTGACCAGGTGAGGAAGTGATGGAAAAACTGCCGCCAATCATTTCTATCCTTTCTTTCATACCGAGCAGGCCGAGACGGGTGGTTTTTTTGGCGCAGGATTGGCCGTCGATCTGAAAGCCGATACCGTCGTCGGTGATTTCCATGCGGATGGTCCCGTCGTGCTCACTGAGGGTGACACTGGCTTTGCTGGCTTTAGAATGGCGGGCGACGTTCGTGAGAGCTTCTTGGGCAATGCGATAGAGGACAGTGTGGATGGTGATTTCCGAGTTTTCGATACCACTGTATGCCATGAGGCTGGTTCGAATGCCAGTTTCTACCATGTAGCTGGTCAGGTAGGCTTCGAGAGCTGGGATGAGGCCTAGGTCATCTAGCACTGAGGGGCGCAGCTCGCGGGCGAAGCGATGGACAATATCGACGGATTTCTCGACGAGGATTTGGGTGATCTCAATTTGTTGATTGAGGGTATCGCGGCTGGTTTCTGAAGCAGACTTGAGGCTGGCGAGGCGAACGTTGATGCCATTGAGAGTCTGGGCGATGACGTCGTGGAGCTCGCGGCTGATTCTGCGGCGCTCCTCCTCTTGGGCGGTGAGGAGCTGACGGGAAAGCTCGCGGAGCTCTTCCTGCATAATCAGGGAGTTTTTCAACAAGAGGCTGGAGGTGTTTTCGCTGGTGCGGAGGGCTTGCTCGGCTTCTTTACGCTGGAGAATCTCTAACTGGAGCTCTACGACAGATGCGGCCAGCTCGGTCGTGCGCTGGCCGAGGGTTTTGATGATTTGGTTGAGGTGAATGTTCGCCTCTGTGGCCCCACGGTGAGTCTTCTCAATCGGGATAAGTGCTTCGGCGAAGAAGTCGGCGGCCCGCCCTAACAGAACGCCGCTGGTCGTGTGCGAGTAAGTAGGAAGAATGAGAGAGGTGACGGCGATCTCATGGATGCGGGCGAGTTCGAGGGTTTCCAGGCTTTGAGTGACAGCTTGGTGACCAAGTGTCCGTGCAGGTTCTAAGTCCGCCTGAGGGCCTTCCTTCAGGTAGAGCCGCAGAGCCGCTTGATAGAGCCGTGATAGGCTGGCGCGTGAGTTATGCATGGTGGCTACTGAATTCACGGATGAGGTTGCTGAGGGTTTGCGCAGAGGTTTCTACCAGCCAATGGGTGGTAGTGATTTCCCGGGAGAGGGTGAGTTGGTTGGTAGACGCTTCGCTTTCGATGGCGAGCAGCTTGATTTTGATGCCGAGTAGTGCCTGGGCGATCTCGTGCTGTAAAACTTGGCTCATCTTGGTGCGTTCCGCTTCGTTCGCACAGAGAATTTTACGCACGATACCTTGGAGTTGTTGTTCGAGAACTAGGGATTCCGCCTGCTCTTCGCTGGCGGACTTTTCCGATGTCTTGAGCGCGGCCTCGGCGTTGTGGCGGGAGGTGATTTCCTGCTGAATTTCCCGGTTCGAGTCTTCCAGCGCCAAGGTGTGCTGGTGGAGCTGGTCCGCGGCTTGATCGAGTTCCACTTTGGCGTCCAAGGCGGTGGCGTGGGTTTTCTCGATAGGGAGGATCGCCTCGGTGAAGAAGCCGCTCGCTCTTGCCGCCAGCTCCTCGCGCATGTCCGGGGTGGCGTCTGGAGGTAGCAGTGCCTCACAGGCCGTATCGTGGATCCCGGCCATCGCAAGAATCTCCAGGCCATTGACTACGGCCTTGCTGCCGATCTCATGGGCCAGTCGAAAGTCCGTGATGGAACCATCCGTGAGGTAGTCGCGGAGGCCTTCCAGATAGTTCGCGGCCAGGTGTTTGGTGGTAGGGTTGTCCATCGGGATTGCTCTCGTTAGATCACGGCCTCAAGTGGATTGATGACGGGGATGGGCACGGGTGCCCCGTCGCGATTCGCTGCGTATTCCAAGGTGAATTGAGCGATTCCATCAACGCGATCACGTTGATAGGTTTGGTGAGGTATTTGAATAAACCCAGCGCTCCCAGTGCCACTATGAGCAGCGCGGCCACCAGCGTGCCCCAAATTTTATGGGGAGTCTTCAATCCCGCCTCCTCTCTCGGCGTGCTCCAGGGCGACGGCAAGCGTTTCCATGAATTCATTCACTTTGATCGGCTTGGTGAGATAGCGGAAAAATCCGGCTTCCAAGCCATTTTCAATGTCGCGCGGGATGGCATTCGCACTGACCGCGACGATGGGAATGTGCGCGATGTTGGGATCCAGCTGGATGATTTTCATGGCGTCGATGCCGCTGATGCCGGGTAGATTGATGTCCATCAGAATCACATCCGGCACACAGCGGCGGGCGAGTTCGATGCCATCCTTACCATTCTGCGCGGTGAGAAGCCGCAGATCCGGGTAACGGGAAATGAGCTGCTCGATGAGCTTCAAGTTGGCCGGATTATCCTCAATGTAGAGCAGCAAGCGCGTGCGCGAACCGTCCGCGATGCGGGATACAGGCACCGAGGTGCTGACCGCTTTGATGTATTCTGCATGAGGGTTCGCATCGTGGATCAGCTCGATCCAGAACACGCTGCCCACGCC
>JANOKJ010000003.1:0-10788 GCA_031419275.1 Akkermansiaceae bacterium
CTCGGTGATAAGGACATCGTCATCATCGGGCCGGAAATGAAAATCGGCGAGGTGGACGACGCGCAAGCCGTCCAGGGAAGCGGGAAGATTGGGCAGAGGGATTTCTTTTTCTGTTAGCGAAAGCCAATCGGGTTCGATCAAAAAAGCATTCGTCAGACTGGCTCCTGCGCATAGAGTGGAACCGGCAAGAAGTGTAAAGAGGCGGCGGCGGGTGATTTTCGGAGTGGGCATGCAGGGGACTTTAGTAGCTCTGTGTGAAATCTTGATGAAGATAGGATGAATTTTTAATCACAAGGGGACAGAGAACTTGTAGAAATTAATACTAGTCAAATGAACAGTATTCTGTAAGGTGGGCGCATGAGACGTTCACGTTGGCTGGCACCTTGGAAGGATTCTTTGGAAAAACGGGCGATTTATCACTGTGTGTCGCGGGTGGTGGATAGACGTTTTGTGTTTGGGGATGATGAGCGAGAGCATTTCCGGATGTTCATGCGGATGCAGGAGAATTTCAGCGGGTGCCGGGTCTTATCTTACTGTGTAATGTCGAATCACTTCCATATTCTCGTGGAAGTCCCGCCAACTGGGGCTTTGGTGTTGGATGATGAGGGGTTACTGAAGCGTCTATCGACGGTTTATAGTGAGGCGTTTGTGGCAGAAGTGGGGAAAGAAATTGCGGAGGCACGGGCGGAGGAAAATAATGAGCATGTGGAGGAAATCTATGCCCGTTTCACGTATCGAATGCACGACCTGAGCGAGTTTATGAAGACGTTGCTGCAACGTTTCACGCGTTGGTTTAATCGGACTCATGATCGCACGGGGACTTTATGGGAGCAGCGCTACAAGAGCGTTATTGTTGAAAGCGGTGATGCTTCGCGGACGATAGCGGCTTATATCGATTTAAATCCTGTTAGAGCAGGAATGGTAACTGATCCAGCGGAGTATCGGTGGAGCAGTTATGGAGAGGCGATAGGCGGGAGCCTGAAGGGCAACGGTAAGAAGGCACGGATGGGGCTGATGAGGGCGTGTAGGGCTCAAAATCCCAAAGTTCAAAGTTCAAATTTCAAGGAAGAGGAGGATGGTTACAGTGCGGAGAAGTGGAAGGAGACGTCGAGGATTTATCGGCGTGTGATGGGCTTGGCGTTGGGGCGGAAGAAGGGAAATGCAAAGCTAGGCGAAGTGACAGCAGGTGCGAATTTGAACGATGAGGAAATGATTTCAGCGATAGACAACGGGACGGTGTTGCCGGATTTAGGGATGGCGAAGATGCTGCGGACACGAGTGAGGTATTTCACGGATGGGGCGGTGATAGGCAGCAAGACTTTCGTGAACGAGGCCTTCGAATCCGCCAGAGACAGGTTTTCCGATAAACGAAAAAACGGAGCGCGGCGAATGCGAGGGAATGCTTCAACAGCGAAGGATCTTTGGAGTATGCGGGCGTTGCGGGTCGGGATCGCGTAGCTTGAGTTTCCAGTTACCGATGCCCTCGTTCCGAACCTAGCGCTCCATTGGCGGAGATTTTTATCTGGCTAGGGACAGCGCTTGGGTTTCTCTTTGTCCCTACGGATGCCTGATGATGATTACGACGAGATGGAAGACCGCTGGGAGCCGGTGAATGAGGAGTTGTTGGCGCGCTTTACCAATTTCGTCATCACAGAGAAGATTGTTGGAAAGATTAGGGCGCAGCAATACGCGGATTCCCTGCGTTTTTTTGGAAACGATTACCTGGCGCAATACGAAGAGGGTAGTCTTCTGGATGGCCTGGCTTCTTTTCCTTCGTTTGTGGGGAATTGGTTCATCCGCAAGGCTATGTGGTCAGATGCAAAAGCGGTGAGAGCGAATGTGGAGGCTTTCGGCCTGTTCATTCGTGTTTTTGAAGGGTGGGGGGAGATCGAGAAGGCGGAGTTTGATCGCTTGAATGAAATCCTGGAGAGGAATCTCGAGATGTGGTGTTTGCGGGCGGATTGCTACAACAATCCCGAGCTGGATGTTGCGGATCTCTTTGATGAAAGCGGGCAGTGGAAGGACGAGATGATACGGGTGAATTCAAAGCCAAAGGAGCCGAGAATCATTCCCGGAACCGGGAGTCTTGCGCTGAATCTTCTCCTGAGTGCGAAGGTGGCAAAGTTCTGCGGGATCAAACCACCTGAGCTGGTGAAGATGGCAAATCAGGAGGAATGGGAGGGGAGTGTGCACTCTTGGTTTTCAAATTGGCGCTGCGAGGAGGCTTTCGGGATGAGAGGGACGAAGGAGAAGGTGATTTTGGTAACGAATGAACGATCCAGGTATTCGGTTCTCATCCGGATTCCCGGGAAGGATCCAAAAGCCCTGCTCGTTGCAGTTCATTCCGCAATCGTGCGGTCATTTGATCGATTCGAGGTGCCACGCCCTGTTAGAGTCGAGTTGGCAATCAGAACCCTCACGGGGGCAGCGCGCAGTTTGACCTCTTTTCAAAATCAGCTGATGTACCATTTGGATCATTTGGTGGACAGGAGGGATTTTGAATTCCTTGACGATCTGGAGATTCCGCTCAATGACTGTCCCACGAAGATGTATGAAGGGTATGAGTTTCCAGACCGTGTTTTTCCGGGGCTGTGCGAAGAGGATCCGCCATTCGGTTCGGAGGTATCCCCGGATGTGATTGTCCCGTTTTTGAATTAAATGGGGTCGGTTCCGAATAAATGGGGTCAGGTGTCGCATAATAACATTTTAGATTTCTAAGTGACAGAAAAAGTAATCGCTCACCCCCTCACTTCCCCTCAGGCATCAACAACCTAGGTTCCGTGCCACCCCAAATGGGATGCATTGGATCAAACAGGTTCTTTCCATCTGTCTTCTTCATTCAAAAATTAAAAATCAAAAATCATCAATCGTAAATCATCAGTCTATTCGGTGGTTGAGAAGCAAAGGACAGTTCAGCTGGTTCGCTTAATTGACGATTGATGATTGATGATATGTGATTTTTGATTTGGGGAGAAACCACGACGGCTTTGCCACGGAAGGGATCGTATTCGAATTCGCTGTGGGTCAGGCTTGCGGGTGCGATGGCGATGGGGCGGGGTGAAGAGAATCACGGTCAACCGGGCCGGTTGACCCTACCTTTTAAAGGGTAGGGACGACACGCCGTGTCGTCCGATTTTAAGAACGGGTACGCTCGATCATTCTTATACAAGCGAGATCAGCTAACGTCTCTTCATTCGGAACACATAGCGGTCGTTTTATCAAAACGCCCCTACCATGAAATTACGTTGTTGTGACAAGTGGTAACTAACGAGGGTGATTTTTAACTGTAACCATTTCACTGCTGTTTCGTTTGCATAGGTGTAAATGAAAACTACAAAAATCATATCACAAGACTCACTCCCTAAAACCACCTCATGCTGCCAATCGCAGTTCGATCTCAGGTCGCCTGCTAAATACATCAAGGTATTCCTACGCACGTTACACAAGGCATGGCGTAGCTATCTTGATACACCTCGTGGTTGCGAGATCACAGCTCTTCTCATTAACAACCAGAATATCGAGAACCCTAGTCGCAATAAAAACGAAAACGAAAACGAAAACGAAAACATCAATAATCAAAAGGGGACAGAGAAGTAATCACATAGCGATTAAGTTTGGACGGAACATCGTGGAGTCAAAGAGCTCAAAGAACCCAAAGAATAGAGATATTCATCTAACCTCTTTGGGTTCTTTGCGCTCTTTGACTCCGTTTCACTACGTCCAAGCATATTGTGCTTCGCTGTACACAGAGTTCGCCTAGCTCACAAAGCGTTGCGGTTAATTATCTTAATCATCCGGGCTTAAGTTCATTCATCATTTGCCAGTGCCTTGTCGATCAGGACAGACAAGGAGTCGGCCTTTATGAGGAGCAGCTTGGTTCCCAGTTCTTCCTGAAGCTGACTGAACTTGGCTTCACGGATGATCGCGTCGGTATTCGAGAGCACGACGTAATAGAAAGTGCGTAAATACGCAGTGCTGTCATGCGTCCAAACCTCGATGGTGGTCTCGATGCCTAGGGATTTTGGATTGAGTTTTTCGCGAAAGGTTTCTGCGGCTTTAAGTGCTTCTTCTTTCGTCTCGAATCGCCCGCAGGAAAGATAATGGGGCTCCCGCTTGCTTAGCGTGTGGATGTTCTTTGTCGCAGCGGGCACGATGCAGAAGACTCGGGATTGTTTCATCTGCCCGGCTGTCGCGGAGATGGTCAGGAAAATGCAGTTTTCGTCCTCCCCGATGAAGCTGACTGTCCGCGGCCCGAGCAATTCCATAAGCTCGGAGTCACCCATTCGGTCGCCGCCCATGCGTGCCCTGAGCAAAGATCCGCTCACGAGCGTCTGGTTCTTGTAGAAGATGAAGAAGCTGGAATCGGAGAAGCTCATGCCCTCCGCCAATTCCGGAGACAATGGGGTGAGGCCTTTGCTGGGGTAGCGAAGCAGCAGGTTCGCGAGAAAAGTGGCAGGCTCTTTCGAGGCCACTGGCTCCGCCTCTTTACCGTTGCCGGCAGGTTGCGGTCGATTGGATACATCAAGCAGGAGCGTGGACTGTACCAGCTTTGTTAGATATACACCTCCCTTGATACGGGCTTCTTCTGATGGAAGCTTGTATGCTTCGGTCGCTTCCTTCGTGTATTCGTCCAGCCATGTCCGGGTGCGTGTTCCGCTGTCATCAGGGAAGTTCTCCGTTTCGGTGCGCAAGATGGCATATGCGGTTGGACTGGAAGCGAAGAACCTCTCCTCGGTCAAGGTTCCGTGCGAAACGGGTTCCGCGAGGAGAAGGGGTGAGCCGAACAGTCCGGCCAGCAGGGATAAAACAAAAATTTTCATAGATTCGATGGGATTGTTCTAGGGTGATTCCTCGACTTGCATTTCACGGAATCCCTCGCTTGATATCGGGATCAGATTCAGTCCGAGCGGCTCTTGGCTGGCTGAAAGCTCATTTCGGCGGATGATGTCTTCGGAGTTTTCGAGCACCACGGAGTAGTCGGTCTTTTCAGTGTCCGCATGGAATACGGACCATACCTCCATGTTGTGTCTGGGTAGGGTTTTGTTCTCTGCAAGTTTGTTCAAGTGCGCGAGAGCTTCTTTGGCCGATCCAAAGGTTCCGGCTGATAGGTAGATCGGCTTCAAATCTTTGAGGGCGCGAAGGTTGGAGGTCGCCTTCGGTGAAATGCAGATCACCCGCAGTTCCGAACCCTCGTCCCTGGGGGTGGAGATGTTAAGGAAAGTGGAGTTTGAGTCCTCTTCCACGGATCGCAGACTGAGGTGGTTCTCCGATCCGGAAGCCCGAAAGCGTGTTCCAAGTAACGCGCCGTCCCCGATCAAGGTTTGGGATTTGTAGGTCGTGTGTCCGGTGTTCGGATTGAACTTCAGCTCGGCAAATTGATCCGCATCCCAAGGGTTGAAGATCATGGTTGTGTAGCGCTCAACGACGTCCGCTAGGGAGGGGCGTTGGCTTCGGTCGCCCGCCTTGGTTGTGACCTTGTTCTGGTCATCGATGTCGATTGAGATATTCAGCTCAAGGAACTGCGTGCTTTTGGTAGGCTTCGCAGATGGCCCGTCGGCCTTGGAATATTCGTCCAACCAGACGACGCGCTTCTCCTGGTAGTAGCTTCCCATGTTGTCGGTTTCCGTGCGGATGATGGCGTAGCCGTCTTTGTTTGATCCGAGTAGCCTTTCGGATACCGCTACGGAGTGATCCGGTGTCGCATGCAGCGGAAAAGTGCCGAGAGATAGAATGAAGGAAAATCGGAGGAGTATAGGAAGAACAGCCTGATTGGGGGACTTCGATATAGGCACAGTAATCATGCAATGAATTAAGTAACTTTCAGCTCAAGGCACAAGTGCGTAAATGGGGTCAGGTCTAGCATCTTAACATTCTTCATCTCATCCTCCGCCGTTGAGACAGTAGAGTTCTTGCTTGGACGAACGGCATGAAGACGCTATCAGGTGTTGAATGAAATTCCTCTTGTCATGGATGCCTGTGCAAGCGGGCTTGGATGTGTGCCGTCGTCTATCTTTTTGGGTTGCTTGGTTGCTGCTGGCGCTGTGGGTAGGTGCTTCGGTGCTGTATGCGGTCGAGCCGTTTAAAGTGGAGGCCAAACACAAGCCGGGTGATAAGAACTGGAAGATTTTCGATACGTGGACGATAGCGCAGGCGGAAGGTTTCAAACCTCTCTCTAAAGAGACGCGCCTCAGTTCCTACGGCGGTGATTCCTCGCGCAAGGTCGATGCCAAGGGCTTCTTTCACACGACGAAGATAGGCAAGCGTTGGTGGCTGGTGGATCCGGATGGGCATCCGTTCATCCATGTCGCGGTTTGTTCGGTTAGACCGGCTACTGGATCCAAGGAGGCGAAGGCGGTGTTTGAAGCGAAGTACGGCAGCGAGGAAAAGTGGGCTGATCAAACGACAGAGTTCCTACGCTCGAATGGTTTCAATGGCAGCGGAAGCTGGTCGGGAGATGAGTTGCTTGCCAAGGCCCGCAAGCGCTTGGCCTATTGCCCGAATTCGAATTTCATGAGTTCCTATGGCAAAGAGCGTGGCGGGACTTTTCAGAAGTCCGGGCACACCGGCTATCCGAATGATGCTATTTTCGTGTTTGATCCCGAGTTTGAAACTTTTGCGATGCGGCACGCGGCGAAACTGGCGGCGACCAAGGACGATCCCTGGCTCGTGGGGCATTTTTCCGACAACGAGCTGCCGATCCACAGTAACAATCTCGAGAATTTTCTAACACTTCCGGAAAACGATCATGGCCACAAGGCGGCATGGGCATGGCTGAGGCAGCGCAAAGGCGAGAATGCCAATGTGAAACAGCTCACCGATCAGGATAGGGAGGATTTCATCGAGTTCATGATGGAGAGATATTTTTCCATCGTCTCGAAAGCGATTAAGAAACACGACCCGAACCACTTGTATCTGGGCTGCCGATTTCACGGCAGAGCGACCCGAAGCGCCGGTGCGTTCCGTGCGGCCGGCAAGCACTGTGATGTGGTATCGATCAATTATTACGGTGCGTGGACTCCGGATTCCAAGCTAATGGCAAACTGGGAGCAATGGTCGGGCAAGCCGTTCATGGTCACCGAGTTTTATGCCAAGGGGGTAGATTCCGGAATGCCAAACACCTCTGGAGCCGGTTGGCTGGTGAATACACAGAAAGACCGGGGACTTTTCTATCAGAATTTCTGCCTAGCGTTGATGGAGTCGAAGTCCTGTGTCGGATGGCATCATTTCAAGTATCAGGACAACGACATGAACGATAAGAAGGTCGATCCGTCGAATGTCGATTCTAACAAGGGCGTGGTCACGGCTGGATTTGAGGAGTATCCGGATTTTCTCAAGGAGATGAAGGAACTCAACAGTAACGTATATGGCCTGATCGATTGGATGGATCAGGGCGGCAGGGTGCAACCGTGATGGCTGTGGTGGGCGATGAGTGATAGGGGGCAGGCATGAATGGCACGTGATTAAGCAAAGAGGCAGGGACTTTTATCCTTAAAAGTCCATATCTTGCAGCCCTAATAACGAAGAGAGTTCGATGGGATATTAAGCACCGTCAGATATGGACCTTTAAGGATAAAGGTCCCTGCCTAATTCGCGAAATACAGCTTAATCCCGTGCCATTCGGGACAACCCTCTGAATCAATGTCAACTTGACCACACCCGCCATTCACATCAGACAAAGAACCAACACACTGCTCCAGATGATTAAGGAGCAGCCGTGCCCTTATCGTATGAGGCTAGTATCAACTGAAACTTTTTCTGAAGAAAAACTGGCATGCTATTTGAATGAATGAACGAAGTCCCGTTATCATGAACAATATTAACCCCATGCTCAGAGATCTCTGAGATTCTGACACCCTTATAAGTTTGGTCATAATCTATCGTTAATGACTTGAGACGATAGTCCACGGCTCTGGACCAAATCAATTTGCGCGTCTTTCCTTGGTATGTGCTAAATTCTTTTTCGACTGATTCAAGTTCTGCCGCCGCATCACGCTCGGTACTCCTGAGATTCTTGAGATTAGCAAGCAAGGCATACTTCTGAGTTATCAAATGATTCAGTTTATCTTGTTCGATCTGGGCAAGATAATCAGCACTGACTTGTTCTGCTTTCAATGAGTAAACTACTTGTTCCAAATCCATGATTTTTTGGCGCTGCACTGAGACTTTTTGTTCGAGCACGTCCTGTTTCGTCCAACTATCAATTAATAGCGAAAATCCAACACCCGACATCACCAACAAGGAAAGAGCGAATAAACACAGTGTGAAGCTACTATGGGTTTTTGGTTCAAACATGATATAACCGCACTTATTGAGATATACTCAACTGTTGTATCTGCGCATTGAGCTTTAGCTTCATATCTTCAAGCTTCTCAAGATGTAATCTAAATTTTGGAGCCTGGCTGACTTTTTCGTAACGTTGCGACTCAATCTCTTGTTTCGTCTGAGATATTTGACTCTCCAATGCGGCTAATTCCAATTGAATCTTAGCTAGTGTAGATTGGCGATCTGATGTATCTTGTACACTTTTCATCGACTCGAGCATTTTTTGGCGGTCCGATGCTGATTTTGTGGCCGCTTCATGTGCCAGGTTACTTTGCTTTTGTCTCTCGACCTCTCGCTGCGCAAGCTCTTGTGCCTCATTCTCTCCAAACTGATAAAAGTCCTGCATATCAAGTGGCAGCTTCTTATATGGAATCCTCCGTCCGCCGCTTTCATGATCGATACCTATGCCGATCGCATCGACCTTAGTGATCGTCACGTCTTTGTAGACCTCACCATCGGTCGTAGTTAAGGTATCCATTTTCTTTCCTTTTGCCTCCGACCGCACTTTTGCGCGATACTTCTGGATGTGTTCAAAGTGGTTCTGCTCTGTTTCGAATATTGATTGTTTTGCTTCAATCACTGTCGTTGCTAAGCTTGTACTTCGATTGCGCTGCTGCAGTACGTTGGAATTCAGTTTATCAAATTCGGTCAGTTTCGCATTTAGCGAATCATAACCCTTCAGGCGCTCTTTGAGTTGAGTCTCTTCAGTCTTCAGGGCTTGGATTCTATCCATATTACTCTCAATCTCTCCTGCCACATTTTCTTTACCCCAGTAACGAGGATCTAGCGTAAGGGTTCCCAGGACCACAAACCCCCCAAGAACTGCCAATCCTAGCAGGAATGCGACCATCAATGGGCCACTGGCACTCGAATTAAAGTTGCTAAATGACATGATCAGGTAGGGTTATTCTGTAGGATATTTTTTGCGATACTCGGCAAATGCTTTCTCAAGAGATAGCTTCTTCTCACGGAGCGAAAGAATTTCTAATTCGAGGCTGTCCGTATTTTTCTGCAATTCCGCCAGCTCATTCTTCAGTGCCGGAATTTCTGCGCTCACATCTTTGGGCCTGGTTTTTAACTGCTGGCTCAATGATTGGATCTCCTGATTCAGTGCCGCCAATTGCTTCTCCTGCTCTTGCTTCTTAATCGCCAAATTGGGATCCTCTTTGCAAGACGGCAATGCCAGAGTCATTGATAGCGGTAATAGCGCGTATCTTAAAAAGATCATTTATCCTGATTGCATAGGCCGGATGATAAATAAAGCAAATTTCGAAATAAATTCGATATTAGTTCTCAAAATCAGTTTCCACGGCTGAGGCTAACAACGGAACTAGACTTCGTAGGCGCGGCTTTTCAGCACAAAGGGACAGACCCGAATGGCACGTGATTAAGGCCATTTTCGTTAAAAAATAAAGACGGAAAGCCGTTTGGTGTACGGTTAGAATGTGTGACTAAACAACCATTCCTAAACGACTTTCCGCTGACCATTTTTGCCACCGCTAAACGACGTATGCAAGCCGCGATCCGTCAGAGTCGGGCCATTATTATCCAGCACTCACTCAGCGGCTATGCTGTCCTTTTCGAGGACATCCTTTCCGGTGATTTTCTGAAATCCATCGACCCAACACAACGCCAACGCAGTTTTGGTCATATTCCTATCTTCTGGGCATGGCTGGCGCAAATTCTTGAAGCGAACGCTTCATGCTCTAAAGCTGTCGGCTTGATACAGAGTTGGTGCCGCGTTTGCAAATTACCGATTCCCTCCTCATGCACATCAAGCTATTGCCAAGCGCGGCAACGACTACAGGTTGATTTCCTTAAGAAAATTCACGATCGCATTATCACGCGCCTTGGCTGTCATGTGAACACTCGCAACCAATGGCAAGGCTTCACACTCAAGGCAATGGACGGTAGCTCGGTTCAACTGATGGACACTGAGGCTAACCAAGAACTCTATCCGCAGCCCTCTTCCCAAAAGTCAGGTTGCGGCTTTCCTGTCATGGGTATTGTGGGATTACTCAACCTTAGTCATGGAGGGTGGGAACATATCGAAACCTGCCGATACAGCGACCACGATAGTAAGGCCGCAGCAAAGCTGGTGAAGCACTTACAAGAGGGTGACTTATTGTTGGCAGACCGAGCTTTTTGTTCTTACGAGCTGATAGCTAGCAGTCTTGCCCGTGGCTGCGAAGTGCTGATGCGTCTGCATCAATCTCGCTCAAAAGCTCTCGATTGGAAACAAGGTAAACGTATCGGACCGAACGAACGGATTGTCACTTGGAAGCGCCCCCAACATCGCGTTGGTAGCACACTTTCGGCAGACCAATGGAAACGCTTACCCGAAACACTAACACTTCGGCTGATACGCTTCGGCTACGAAAATCGCGAGGGTAAAAAAGCTCGTATGGTTTTAGTTACAAGCCTCATCGATCATAAGCAATACACTGAAGTAGAACTCACATCCCT
>JANOKJ010000004.1:0-4087 GCA_031419275.1 Akkermansiaceae bacterium
CATGGGATTTGACACACTTGGCCTCTCCGCACCCGTTCTCGAAGCAGTTCTAGAAACGGGCTACACCAATCCAACACCGATTCAGGCACAAGCCATTCCGGTTATCTTGGAAGGCAAAGACGTTATCGGCGCCTCGCAAACCGGAACCGGCAAAACCGCAGCCTTCGCCCTACCCTCTCTTTCCAAGATCACCAAAATGGGTAAACCCCAGATTCTGGTGTTAGAACCCACCCGCGAACTCGCCCATCAGGTCGCCGAGCAATTTGAAAAATACGGCGCCAAAACCGGCATGAAAGTCGCACTCCTCTATGGTGGTGTCGGCCTCGGCCAACAAATGGAAAAACTTGCTGAAGGCTGCGATATCGTCGTCGCCACCCCAGGCCGCTTGGTCGATTGCTTCTACCGTGCCGCGATGCGTTTCGGTGAAGTGAAAATTCTCATCCTCGATGAAGTCGACCGCATGCTCGACATGGGCTTCCTCCCGCAAGTCCGCAAGATCGTCAACCTCTGCCCATGGGAAGGTCGCCAAACTTTGTTCTTCTCCGCCACCATGCCACCGGCAATCCAAACCTTCGCTCAATGGTGCTTGGTTGAGCCTGTGAAAATCGAAATCGCCCGCCGCGAAGTCGCCGCCACCGTTTCCCACGCGTTTTATCCAGTCTCTATCGATCAACGCGACGAGCTGCTCCTCGCCCTGCTCAAACAAACCGATTATCATTCGGTCATGATTTTCACCCGTACCCGTCGCGAAGCTGATGAAGTCACCAGCATGATCAAAGGCACAGGCCAAACCAAAGTCGCCGCCATGCACTCCGACATCAATCAGACCGATCGCATGAAAGCCCTCGCTGGTTTCAAGAGCGGTGAATTCGAAATCCTCGTCGCCACCGATGTTGCCGCACGTGGTATCGACGTTTCTGGTGTCACCCACGTCATCAACTACCGCGTCCCAGAAAACGCCGAAGACTACGTCCACCGCATCGGCCGAACCGGCCGCGCCGAAGCCGAAGGCGATGCCTTCACCATTCTAACAGCCGACGAACTCGACTTCGCCAAATCCGTTGAAATCTTCGTCAACCAAACCATCTCCCGCCGCAAGCTGGAAGATTTCCCCTACACCTACACCGCCCTGTTAGACGACGAACCTTCAAAACCGATTCGTAAGAAAAAGGTTGGTGGTAAGAAGCGTAGGTAATTTTCTACCCACAAAAGGTAGGGTCGAGCGGCTCGGTTGACCGTAATTGCAAACCACGCTGCATGATCAATCAGCAGGACATCTCACTTATGAAGCAACATCTCATAATCCCACTGCTTTTCCTTTCATCAATTTTTGCATCAGTAAAAGCAGAAGATATCAAGGACACTCCGACTGATCTAGTCACACCAATCATGACTGATGCCAATCCCGCTCCGGGCATGCGCGTTCGTCAAGTTGCACCCGAGTATGAAGGAACCGATGTATACCACGCTCTGTATCTTCCCGTTGATTGGAAACCCGATGGCAAATATCCAGTCATCGTTGAATACACCGGCAACAAGTCGCCCGCTTATGGATCGACTGGCGAGGTAAAGGACGCAAATCTTGGCTACGGCATGAGCGGAGGAAAAGGCTTCATCTGGATCACGATGCCGTATATCGAGATCGGAAGAAAAAAGAACGCCCTCAAATGGTGGGGAGATAGGCAAGCGACCGTTGATTATTGTAAAGTCAACCTACCTCGCATCTGCAAATCATTCGGCGGCGATCCCAATAACATTTTTATCTGCGGCTTTTCTCGCGGCGCGATTGGTGTCAGCTACATTGGATTAGCCGACGATGAAATTGCGAAGCTTTGGAAAGGCATCTTTACCCACGATCACTTCGATGGACAAAGAGAATGGGGATATACCGAGGACGATCGTGCATCCGCGCTTGTGAGACTCGCCCGCCTGAAAGGCAGGCCCACGCTCATCTGTGGCAAGGACGCCGATTACATGAAGGAGCATCTTGATCTGGCTCGCTTCACTTTTCTTGATGTGCCAACAGAAAAAATATTCAACATCCCAGAAGGCAAGGTCATCCATCCTCATACAGATCTGTGGATGCACAGAGAAAGTGAATACCGCAAAAAAGCCAGAGCATGGCTCGCAGGGGTTTTAGAGGGAAGTTGAGGTAATAAGCATAGGTAATCCGCCGGCACGAATCACCTCCCACCTCTCCGCCAATTCCTCATCGCATCTCCGAGTCTAACAGCCGTGTCCGTTGCAGTGCAGACATCGCCGTGTGCTTCGTATGATAGCTCCGCCGCGTGACCACACGACCAAGCACCCAGCGCCGCCGCATCAAAGCCATCCATTCCTCCCGCAAGCAGCGCTCCGATCACTCCCGAAAGCAAATCTCCCTGCCCGCCGTTGGACATAGCTGGAGTTCCGGTGGAATTGATGCGTAATGGACTGCCTTGTTTCGCAACAATCGTCCGCGCACCTTTCAGTAAAAGCACTGCATCATTTTTCTCCACAAAATTCCGCGCCGCATCTTCGCGATTCAAATCGATCAACATAGGAGCCAGACGCGCGAACTCACCGGGATGAGGTGTTAGAATATGATGCGAAGTCGGTTTCAAACCACGCTCCGCCATGAAATTCAAACCATCAGCATCGATCACCATAGCAACTTTCGTTTGAGCGATCAACTGCGCCAATCCACTCGCAAAAACATCATCCATTTCACCCAATCCAGGACCTACAACGATTGCATCCAAATGATCCCCTAACAATTCCTCAGGATTCTCATTGAGCTTCAACATCGCTTCATACGGTAGCCGCGAGCGTACCGATTCAGCCACTTCTGGTCGCGCATACAAGGTCACCAAACCAGCCCCCGCACGAATCGCACCTAGAACTGATATCAACGCTGCGCCGGAGAATGAAAATGATCCCGCTACAATCCCCACTCGACCCGCCTTGCCTTTATGAAAATCATACGGTCTCGGTGCTTTTCCGAAATTCATGCTCTGTGGACAGATCAAATCCATCTCTCCAATGTCATCGGCACGCAACGCATCAACCTCGACCAAAGCGAGCTGACCCGTCGCGTTCGCCGCTTGCGAAAACAGCAACCCACGTTTTGCAGCAGCGATCATGAAAGTTCGATCCGCCACAACGGATCCCGGAAAAACCTCACCTGAATCAGGATCAACCCCAGACGGCAGATCCACCGCCACCACCGTTGCGCCACATTCGTTTCGCAACAGATTCACCTCCTCCGCCATTTCCAGCAGCGAGTCCCGCAATGCGCCTTTTGCGCCTATCCCAATCAATCCATCGATCAGCAACAGCGGCGCGTGAACGTGTTTTTCAAATCCATCTTCTAAGAATTCATCCAAATCCAAATCAGCCCACTGCACCCGCGTCAGATATGCCCATTGGTCGATTTTAAACCCTGACCTTACTCCAACTTGCCAGCCAAACTCTTCTTGCAAAATTCGCAGCGCAATCAATGCATCGCCACCGTTATGTCCTTTTCCCACATAAGCCACAGCTGTCCCGACATCGCGGTATTGATTTCCGATAGCCCGACCCAGCGCCACGCCCGCACAATCCATCAACTCCGCCTCAGAAATCCCCGAGCGCATCGCCCGTTGCTCGATCTCTATCATTTGCTGGATGGTGACGGTTGACATAACACCTTATTGCATTTGATCACGATGGGATCAAAGCAATTTGAATCCACATCCTATTCGATACATCGTGTCTGGCACGCCCTTCGGGGTGCTTGTTTTTCTGCGATCCCATTTCACGGGGTGGTCGTCGCTTTACTCCTCGACCCCGTGCTAATATCTTTAATCCCTTCAGGATTACGTAGATAGGTGTAGCTCATAGCTAGCTTCACCTGATCCCAGCGGGATCATAGAAATTAGCTCGGGGTTGAGCAAAGCGACACCCCGAGGCAACATCACCACATGATAATCAACCCTGAAGGGGTTGTAGAACGTGCTGATTTTTATACGTTTCATTTCCATCCATCCAGAGTCTCGCCAAGAATCGCGGCTATCCTCTTTCGCTCGGATTCTTTCAAATATTCAAAACCTTCTTCTTCCCCCGCAAC
>JANOKJ010000005.1:0-5120 GCA_031419275.1 Akkermansiaceae bacterium
AACTTCAAGAGCGGTGTTGCCTTGATCGGTAACAACGTAATCTTCGTAATAGATCACGCGCTCAAGCTGACGTGCGCTCATGTCGAGCATCAAGCCGATGCGGGAAGGCATGCACTTGTAGAACCAGATGTGGGAAACTGGAACGGCGAGTTCGATGTGACCCATGCGCTCGCGACGGACGCGGCTGAGGGTAACTTCGACACCGCAACGATCGCAGACGACGCCTTTGTGTTTGATGCGTTTGTATTTTCCGCAAGCACACTCCCAGTCACGGGTTGGTCCGAAAATGCGCTCACAGAAGAGACCGCCTTTTTCCGGCTTGAAGGTCCGATAGTTGATAGTTTCAGGATTTTTTACTTCACCTTTGGACCAGCTACGGATGATTTCCGGAGATGCTACGGTGATGGAAACTTGATCGAAGGCTTCTGGACGTTCGTCCACGCCAAAGATTTCGCGAAGGTTATTGTCGACACTCATAATAGGTAATTGTTAGGGATGTGGGGTTGGTTTCGCGTTTCTAATTAGAGGGTGAGGTCATCAAGTGAGAAGTCATCGATACCACCGCTGGAGAGCGGTGAACCGTGATTCGATTGACCTTGGCGTCCAGGGCGGACATCCAAGCCGAGCGATTGCATCTCTTTGATGAGAACGTTGAACGATTCCGGAGTTCCGGCTTCGAGATTGTTGTCGCCTTTGACGATTGCTTCGTAGATTCGGGTACGGCCTTGGACATCGTCCGATTTGACCGTGAGGATTTCCTGAAGGGTGTAAGCGGCGCCGTATGCTTCGAGCGCCCAGACTTCCATCTCTCCGAATCGCTGACCACCGTATTGCGCTTTACCACCGAGCGGCTGCTGGGTGACGAGCGAGTATGGACCAACGGCACGTGCGTGAATCTTATCAGCAACAAGGTGACCGAGTTTGAGCATGTAGATCATTCCGACCACGACAGGGTTGTGGAAAGCTTCACCGGTGCGGCCGTCATAGAGGGTCGATTTACCAGCGATGCTGCCGTCTTTGCCGTCACCGATCCAAGTGTAACCTGGGGTTTCTGGCTCATTGGCTTTGCGCTCGCGGGCTTTTTCTCCACCACCGATGATTTTCACACCGTCGACTTTTTTAGCCTCGGACATGAAGTTCCAGATGATGTCTTCTTTGATGCCGTCGAAAATTGGGGTCGCGACTTTGAATCCAAGAGCCTTGGCTGCAACACCGAGGTGAGTTTCGAGAACCTGACCGACGTTCATCCGGGAAGGAACGCCGAGTGGGTTGAGGCAGATGTCAACCGGAGTTCCGTCGTGAAGATAAGGCATATCTTCTTCAGGAACGATGATTGCAACCACACCTTTGTTACCGTGGCGTCCGGCCATTTTGTCACCGACGGAGAGCTTGCGCTTGGCGGCGATGAAAACTTTGACTTCTTTGATCACGCCCGGGTCGACGTCATCGCCGGACTCGAGTGAGTCGAGTTTGCGTTCGCGGTCGGTGTCGAGTTCTTGGAAGCGAGTTTCGAAGGAATTGATGATTTCGACAATCTTGTTACGGATCGGGGAAGGATCGATTTCGATATGGTCGTGAACCGAAGCAAGTTTGCGGAGCAAAGTCTTGGTGATCTTGCGGTTCGCAGGGATGATGATTTCACCAGTCTGTGCGTTGACGACGTCGAGAGGAATTTTTTCACCTAACAGAATATCGGAAAGTTTTTCCGTGAGGTCGTCAGTGAGTTTATCTGCCTTTTTCTTATGCTCGTCGTTGATCTTTTTGAGCTGTTTCTTGAGCTCAACAGGATCGACTTTTTCTGCACGTTTCTTGGCAAGGCCATGTGAGGAAACGCGGACATCTTGAACGATGCCGGTGCAACCCGAAGGAACGCGGAGTGAGGTGTCTTTCACGTCAGCGGCTTTCTCACCGAAGATGGCGCGAAGGAGGCGCTCTTCTGGAGCGAGCTCAGTTTCGGATTTCGGAGTGATTTTACCGACGAGGATATCGCCGGGTTTCACTTCTGCACCGATGCGGATGATGCCGTCGTGGTCGAGGTTGCGGAGAGCTTCTTCACCGACGTTCGGGATATCACGAGTGATTTCCTCTGGGCCGAGTTTGGTATCGCGAGCTGCAACATCGAATTCAGAAATGTGGATCGAGGTGTAGACATCGTCTTTCACTACGCGCTCGGAGATGACGATAGCATCTTCGAAGTTGTAGCCGTTCCAAGGCATGAATGCGACAAGGACGTTACGGCCGATGGCGAGCTCGCCGTTTTCAGTGTTAGGTCCGTCAGCAAGAACATGACCTTTTTTGATTTTCTGACCGAGTTTAACGATAGGCTTCTGGTTGATGCAGGTTCCTGCGTTGGAACGCATGAACTTACGCAGCGGGTAGGCGAAAACACCTTTGGCAACGTTGGTTTTGACGGACTCAGGTTCGCTGAGGAATTTCTCGTCAGAAACAGGAAGTTTACCATCGCTGGTGGTGATGATCATTTCTGCAGTGGCTGCAGCAATGATACCATCGGCTTCAGCAACGATCACTGCGCGGGAGTCGCGAGCGGCTTTGCCTTCGAGACCGGTTCCGACGAGCGGAGCTTCGGAAACGAGAAGCGGCACACCTTGGCGCTGCATGTTAGAACCCATGAGTGCGCGGTTCGCGTCATCGTGCTCAAGGAATGGAATCAGACCGGCAGCAACGGAAACGAGCTGTTTCGGCGAAACGTCCATGTAGTGAACTTCCGCAGGAGTGGATTCAATGAATTCACCACGCTCACGAGCATCGATACGCTCGTTTTCGAACTGGCCGGCCTTGGTGATGACGTTGGACGCCTGGGCGATGAGGTAGTTTTCCTCTTGGTCAGCTGTTAGATATTCGATCTCGTTGGTGACTTTACCGCTTTTAACTTTGCGGTAAGGAGTCTCGATGAAGCCGAACTCGTTGATACGTGCGTAGGTGCACATCGAGTTGATCAGACCGATGTTTGGACCCTCGGGAGTTTCGATCGGGCAGATACGGCCGTAGTGGGAAGGATGAACGTCGCGGACTTCGAAGCCGGCGCGATCGCGGTTCAGACCACCTGGTCCGAGTGCGGAAAGACGACGTTTGTGAGTCAGCTCGGCCAGAGGGTTGGTCTGGTCCATGAACTGAGAAAGTTGTGAACGACCAAAGAAGTCACGCACGACAGCGGAAAGCGCTTTCGGGTTGATGAGTTTCTGTGGAGTCATGCCTTCGATGTTTACATCGAACAAGGTCATACGCTCTTTCACCAAACGCTCGGTGCGGGCAAGACCGACACGGCACTGGTTAGCAAGAAGCTCACCGACAGCACGCACGCGGCGTGAGCCAAGGTGATCGATATCGTCGATGACACCCTCACCTTTTTTCAGTTTGAGGATATAACGAACAGCGGCGAGGAAATCCTCAGGAACCATGATGCGTTGATCGGAGTCCACGGAGATGCCGAGCTTCTGGTTGATTTTGTAACGACCAACGCGGGTAAGGTCATATTTCTTCGCATCGAAGAACAGACGCTTAAGCAAGGCGCGGGCGTTGGAAGCTGTCGGTGGATCACCTGGGCGAAGTTTGCGGTAGATGTCTTTGAGAGCCGATTCCTCGTCTTTCGCAGGATCTTTGCGGAGGGATTTGAGAAGGATCTCGTCTTCGCGTCCGTCAATGACCTCAAGTTTTTTATGACCGAGGCTGACCAGTTGTTTCACGATGCCAGCGGTAAGCGGCTCGTAGGCTTTGGCGATGACCAGTTCTCCGTCGAGGATGTCTTCGAAAGGAACTTTGTGACCGAGTTCTGCTTCGTCGATCTTGCTACCGAGAGCGAGGTTTTCGATGGAGTAGAAGTGGCTGACGATATCGCGATCGGTTGGGTAACCGAGAACGCGAAGGAAAGTAGTAGCAAGGAATTTACGACGACGGCGACGGCGGTCGAGGTAAACATAGAGAAGATCGTTGGTATCGAACTGAACTTCCAACCATGATCCACGGTCAGGAATGATACGGAAGCTATGCAGCATTTTTCCGTTAAGGTGCTGGGAAGTTTCGAAGCAGATACCAGGTGAACGATGGAGCTGAGAAACGATGACGCGCTCGGCACCGTTGATGATGAATGTGCCACGGCGGGTCATCATAGGGAGTTCGCCCATGTAAACGCGCTCTTTTTTGGTGCCGGTTTCGTCCTTCAATTTGAAGGTCACGTAGAGGGCAGCTGAGAAGGATTCGCTATTGCGAAGGGAATCGAGGGAAGTGATTTTTGGATCTTCGATGTCGTAAGAGACGAAATCTAATTCGATTGCTTCGTCATACGATTTGATCGGGAAAACTTCGCGAAAGACTGCTTGCAGACCTCCGTCGGAGCGATCTCCAGGAGCGACATCTTTTTGTAAGAAATCGTCGTAAGACCTGCTCTGTACTTCAATGAGGTTAGGTGGGTCAATGACCTCTTCAAATTTACCAAAATAGAGACGTTCAGCCATGGTGTGTGGTGGTGGTGGGTGTTACGAGTTTGAGCCCGAGCCGGTTAAGGTTCGAGCGGAGTTAGGATCAGGAGATGTGAGAAGGATACAAATGGTCGAAAGCGACGCGTAATGCCGCGGTTTTGAGTGGTGTCACGCGTCGGTTCCGGTTTTGCAAAGTATTGAATGATTTTAATGAGGAAAATGCCCGGAGCGGCGGAACCGCTCCGGGTAAAATCCGTAACGAATTACTTGAGCTCGATTTTCGCGCCAGCTTCTTCAAGCTTTTTCTTGGCAGCTTCGGCAGCGTCCTTGGAAACACCTTCGAGGATGTTAGCAGGTGCGCTTTCGACGAGTTTTTTGGCGTCAGCAAGGCCGAGACCAGGAGCAACTTCACGAACTGCCTTAATGACAGCGATCTTGTTAGCACCACAGTCGGTGATGACGACATTGAACTCAGTTTTTTCTTCTGCGGCTTCAACCGGACCGGCGGCGGCAGGGCCAGCGGCCACAGCAGCTGCGGCGGAGACGCCCCAGGTTTCTTCGAGTTGTTTAACGAGGTCGACAGCTTCCAGAACGGTAAGCTTGCCGAGTTCTTCTACGAGGTTTGCAATATTTGACATGTTATTTTCTCCTTTGCGGTATCGTCGCCCCCGGAGCTTCCGGAGA
>JANOKJ010000006.1:0-6827 GCA_031419275.1 Akkermansiaceae bacterium
CTCGTTCGCGGGCCGTTCGGTAATGCGACGCAGCCGACCAAAATGATTGGAAGTGCTAGTAATAGCATGCTCATCTTCATATTCTTAGCCAACATTTCGCTTATTGACGGAAGCGTAGGAAACGTCCACCCGCCGAATCGTCGGTACCTCTGTAGAATATGTGGCAAGAGTGTCAAAATTTTCCTATGGATGCATGAAGGGTATCTGGCAGTCATCCCTGTGGGATGGTTGCTGATGGGAAGACTTTTCCCAAGACCTGTTGCCTCATAAATCGAGCACACCGAAAGAGTTTTGTTCGAGTGTAGCGTTGCCTCATAATTAGGACACCACAGCGACTTTGTTTTTCGTTGTTCTTTTGATTGCCCTTGTGGGCGTTCTGGAGCGTAGCGGAGGGGCGCCCACAAGGGCAAGGGCTTCCTCCCTTTCTCTTTCCAGAAGCTCCTCTCGCTGCTTCCAAAAATCATTCTCAAGCTCACGGATTGCTTTTCTCATACCAAATGGATTGAGCTTTCTGAGTTGCTCCAAGAGTTCCTTTCGCTCCTCTTTTTGTAACGCTCCGCTGTCTAACAGCCGCTGCGCGGGCGTGCGTCCTTTCTTCTCATGTCTACGAATCTGGCGGCTCCCCTCACGGTGTTTGCTAGCCTGCTTCATCGTTACGCAGAACAGGTTGCGCCACAGACTCCATTTCTTCGTATGTTGATTTCAGCCCTGACGGGCGAGAGCTGGCAGCGTAACCTCGCCACCAGTTCGAAAGGTGCTTGAGAGAGGCGACGGCCTCTCTCAAGCGCGGTGAGCAGGCCGCTTTTTTCTTGGTATGGACACTTCTTTCAGGGGTGTTCAATCCGTGGCTAAACATGGTCGCTCACCGCTTTGCCTTTCGATGTTTAACTCGAACTGTTGACTGGGCCGCACAACCTTTTTTTAGGAAGGCGAGTCCGCATTGCGAAAATGAGTATGCACAATCGAAAAAACAAAACGTATGAATACGAAAACAAAAAAACACTATATCGGCATTGATGTCTCCAAAAATCATTTGGATGTTTCATCTGGAAAGCATCACCTCAAAGTCGCTTCCGATCCATCTGGAATCGTCACGATACTTGAGATGATTGGTAGGATTGCAGGGGAAAACGCCCATGTCATCTTAGAGCCCACTGGTGGCTATGAACTTCAACTTTTAGCTGCCTTGAGTGAAGCTGGTATCCCATGGAGCCGCCCGAATCCACGCCGTGTGCGCCAGTTTGCCAGAGCCAAGGGACTGCTTGCCAAAACCGACAAAATTGATGCCAAGGTATTGGAACAATTTGGCGAAATGTTCCAACCTGCGGAGGAAAAGCTGCCCACAGAAGCCATTGGCAAGCTGCAAGTGATGCATCGTCGCCTCAGACAACTCATCGAGATGAGAGCACAAGAGAAAACCCATGCAGAGCATGTGGGAGAGGCCAAACTGCGCCGCCGCTTGGAAGTTCATTTGCGCTGGCTGGATCGTGAGATCAAGGCACTCACTGTGGAAATGAATGCGCTTATCAAGCAAGATTTGGAACTCTCCGAGAAATGTTCCCGTCTTGAGTCAGTGAGCGGCATTGGCAACCAAACAGCTATTACTCTACTTTCGTGCTTACCAGAACTGGGACAACTAGGACGCAAGCAAATCTCTGCCTTGGCTGGGCTTGCTCCCATTACGAGAGAAAGCGGCTCATGGAAAGGGAAACGCACTCTTGGCCCAGGACGAGAGAGAGTTAGAGAAGCACTCTACATGGCAGCCTTGAGCGCGGCTCATTACAACGCCCACCTCAAAGACTTTTACAAAAGACTCAGAGAGGCAGGCAAACCGCCAAAAGTCGCCCTTTGCGCCATAGCAAGAAAACTTCTGATCGCCCTGAATTCTAAACTCAAAAACATCCCTCAGTCCGCGTGAAAAAACTAAAATTTTCTCTTGAAAATAAACACTGTTGTTTAGTAGCTCATTGAGGGCGTTGACAAGTTCACGATGCCCAAGCCTTTCATATCCCAAAAATTGCCGGACATGCGTGTGGTTTTTCTGCTCCACGTAGGCTTGGTCATTTTTGTAATAGGGGCGTGAGCGCGTTTGTTCAATCCCGTGCTTTTTGAGCCAGTGGTAGAGGTGAAAGTTAAGAAACTCCCCTCCGTTGTCGCTATCAACTCCAAGCAGAACGAAGGGCTGACTTTCCCAGATCGATTCGAGTGCCTCGAAGCTGGCTTGTTGACCGCGATTCCATGTAGCTCTTACTTCCGTCCAGCCGCTGGAGATTTCTACACTGGTTAGTGTCCAGATGAAATCTCCGCCCATGTCCCCGCCGCAATGCGCCACGGTATCCACTTCCGTCCAGCCCGTCTCCGTCGTGTCCCAGCTCTGCGCTCTAACTGGAACGAGGGCTTTGACCGCTGTGGCTGGCTTGGGTGGCCTGACCTTTTTTCCGGCCTTGAGTTTGAACTCGTGTAGCAGCCGATCAATGCTTGCCGCGCTGACTCGGCACAGTTGCTTGCGCGTGGACTCCGCGCAGTCGAGATGTTCGACCCACAACGGCAGCATGTCTTTCATTCGCTTTCCACAAGGCTGCTCCATCGCCAACCAGCAGGTTTTGAGCGGTCTAAGAAACTCCTCTGTATAGCGACGCGGTGCTCCACGTTTCCCTCGTCTGCCTTTACTGCGCCGCTTGGTGCACAGCAGAACTTTGTTGGCGTGCTTGCGATTCCAACCCGTCACCTCGACAAACTCATCCAGTAGCTTGCTTCGTGCTGTCTTTCCTCTCATCCGCGCGTATCTGCCGCGCATCTTCTCGGTGTATTCTTCTATGCTTTTTTCACTCATCTCCATGGCTCGCACCATGGTGTCCTCATTTCTGAGGCAACGGTATCTCTTCACTCAAATCAGAAATCTTTTTCGGTGTCCGCTTTAATGAGGCAACACGGGGGACTTACGACGTTTATGACTACGCTGTCTTTTTGAGGCGTGGTTTGTTTAGGCTTTTTGCGTAGGCCTTGGGGGTGTAGCTGGCGAAGGTCTCTGCGGTGACTTTTGTTTTGGGCAGTTCTTCAAAAATCCAGACGAGGTATTTCCATGGATCGACTCTGCGGCGGCGGCAGCTCTCGATGAGGGTGTACCAGATGGCGTTGGTTTGTCCGGCGGTTTCACTGCCCATGAAGAGCCAGTTCTTCGCGCCGAGTTTGGTGGGGCGGATGCCGTTCTCGATCAAGTTGTTGTCGATTTCCAATCTTCCATCCGTGAAGCAGGCTTGGAGTTTTGGCCATTGGCCAAGGGCGTAGTCGATGGCTTTGCCGAGGTTGCTTTTGGGGAGAACTTTGCGGGCGACTTTGATTTTCCAAAGGGCTTTGCCAAGCCTCCGGTAAATGGGAAGGGATTGGGAGATGCGTGCCCGCTCGCGCTCGGCGGGGCCTGCGCGGTGTTGACGTAGTTGTGCTTCGATCTGATAGAGATTTTGGATCTGCCGTAGGAACCAGGCGGTGAGTTTGGGTTTGTGATCTTTCGCCTCGAAAAATTTACGTCTTACGTGTGCCCAGCAGCCGATGAGTTCGATGTCTTCTCTCTGCTTGCGATAGGTTTCGTATGCTTGGTAACCATCGCATTGGAGGATGCCATGAAAGGTTTTCTGTGGAGTTTGCAATAAGCTCTCAAGGCATGTGGCGGCGCGACTTGCATGCCATTGGTAAAGGATGTCGCCTCGCCCGTCTTCGGTTTTGTGATCGGGGCGGCTGAGTGTCCAAAGATAACCTTGTTGGGTTTTCCCTCCGCCGGGGTCTAGGTATTCGATGGGCGTTTCATCTATCTGAAGATATTTTTCCGAGAGCATTTCCTCATGCATGCTGCGGTAGATGCCGCTGAGGTAATCGTTGCTCAGATCGGCCATCCATTGGCTCATGGTGTTGCGTGGGAGGTGGACTCCGTGGCGCATAAGAAAATGTTGCTCTTGGCGGTAGTAGGGCTGGTGATCGCAGAAGCGGTTGGTGGCGATCTCGGCAGCGAGGCGAGGTGTGAGAAGGCTGCGCTCTTTGAGGGAGGCGGGTAAGGGGGCGATGAAAAATGATTCGGCTTCTGCGTCATCAAGGCTCGCGAGACGTTTGACAAATTTCGGGCGACGCGTGACGAGCTTTTTAAATTGCGCCGGTTGGTAGTCGAGCTTGGTGGTGATTTCTTCGGAGACTTGGCGGTATTGCTCGGGATGCTCTCTGACTTCATCGGGGATGAGGATGGTTTCCTCTACGGGCAGGTTAGCTGGCAGGGTGGCTTCGCGGGCGATGCGTTTGGCGCGTTTGGATTTTATGATTGCGGGCGATGGCTCAAGCTCCTGTGCGGGGCCATCGCCTTCGGGCTTTTTTGCTGCTGCATCTTCAAAGAGGAGCATTTGGTTCAAGTCGATTTTCTCGGAGCTTGTGCCAAAAACTTTCCGGCAGAGTAGATCGACTTTTTGGCGAAGCAGTTCGTTCTCGGCGGCAAGACGGGCATTGGTTTCTAACAGGCGAGCGTTCTCCTTGCGGAGGTTTTCTAGCTCAATTCTGATAGACTCGGGAACGATCATTTTGTGACAAATAACTGCATGAAGACTAAGCAAAGAACGTGCCGAATTACTAAGAATGTCGTAATTATTTCATCTTTATTTTAATCGGCATCATACCATGGCAAACGGCAGCCATCGCGCATATCAATCCCGTCCATGAGCATCGCAAGGGCTTTGGGATTTAATGAGAGTTTATTGGTCGTAGCATCCACAGTTTTCGGCCAACTAAAGCGACCTTTTTCAAGGCGCTTGGCCAAAACCCATACGCCACTTCCATCCCAGTAAAGGACTTTGAGCCGATTGCGATCTCGATTGGTAAAGACGAAGAGAGCTCCGCGTTTGGGATCGATCTTCATCTTTTCCTCTGCCACTTGCCAGAGGCCGTTGAAACTCTTGCGCATGTCGCAAGGATCCAAACAAACCCACACTTTCATGCTAGAAGTGAAACTTATCATGAGAGTTGGCGCAGTAGGGTTTTGAAAAGGTCGAGTTGGCTTTCGTGGATGATTCTAACTACCGCACCTCCCGGCAATATCACTTCCAAAGCCTGATGCATTTTCGGAGTTTCATTTTGTAAATCCTCTACATTCACTTCGATCAAATTCATGGATGCCTGAGGACGTACGACTTTTTTCGAATCAAGCGGAGATGGATTTTTGCGCATACGTAATTTGCTGCACACTGCTTCATTATGGTAATCCCCACGAGCGCGCCGCCGCTTCTGAATCCAGGAAGCAAAAGTTTGTATATTGATGCCGTGAAGAAGAGCGAACGCCTGCCCCGTCATACCGCTCGCCTCGAAGGCATTAAGGATGTTTTCGCGCTGCTCGCGTCCGACGGTAATTCGTCCAAGCACATCGGTCTTGAGGAGATTACCGCCGACTGGGTCGGAGCAGGTGGCAGCAACCGCACCCCCTTCTGAAATAGATGATTCATTCGTCATAGTCATAAACGTCGTAGGTTGATGACTTATGACGTTTATGACTAGAGGCGCTTGGTAAGACGCTTACGGCCAAGCTGCTGGCGCGGGTGCTGTGGGTTTCCCGTTCGTAGGCGCCTAGGTAGAGGGTGGTTTCGATTTGACGGGTGTCGTCGATGTTGATGCGTTCTTTGACCTGACGGGCGCGGTTGCCGGCGGCGTCGAAATCGAATTCCGATTTTACGAGTCCCGAGCCGTATCGGGTGAGGCCTGAAATATCTCGGAGTTCCGGGGCGGATTCATAGGTGAGTTGTTTGAGCTGGCCGAAGGATGTCCAGGTGTAGCTGCGTTTGCTATCTGAGGTGACGTATCCGGCGGAGTCGTAGGAGTATGTGCGGTTAAAGCCTTTGACGGTGGCGGAGGTGACGGCGTGGATGCGGTTAGGGTCTGCGTAGCTGAGGGTGGCGGAGTCGCCTTTGAGGCGGAGGTTGCCTTTGATGTCGTAAGCGTATGTCTGCGGAGGTGGGACGGTGGAAATGGTTGCGCCGGAGAGGGCGACGATGGAGGAGGCGGTGAGGCGGTTGAGTGTATCATAGCCAAAGCTTTCCGTGCGTTTTGCGATGTTATCGGTGCGGTTGCTGAGGTTGCCCAAGTTGTCCCAAACATAAGTTTTGCTTTGGATGGAATCGGTATTGAGCGATGCGGATAGCGCCAACACATCGCCTTTGGCGGCGTCGTAAGCGGTGTTGATCTTGACGCCTTGGGCGAGTTTTTGGCTGAGGGAGCGGCGGGTGTATTGAAAAATGAAAATTCACAAAAACCCGCGCCTGCTGGCGTTCCAGCAGGTCGGGGGCATGTGGTTGAAAAGTTGTGAAAGAACGAAATCCAGCGGGGGAACTGGGGAAAAATTTATTTCCTATGTATGATGGATAGACGCTACGAAAATTCGGATTCGTGACAATCTCAAAATAAACTCAACGGGCAATTCCAGGGCTAACGGCCTTTCATTTCTGGTTACCATTTTCTTGTTTCTTACCTCAGCCTTTACGCCCGTAAATCCCGCATGCTCCACAACTTCCCTGCTGCTTCTTTTCCACTCCCTCCCATCCTCCTCGCACCATCCTTCCTTCTCTTGGGAAATCTCTCTCTTGCCGATGCAAACGCCTCATTCACAAACTCCTTACTCCCAATCACCGCACCATCCGTAAAATACCTCACCCGATGCTTCAACATCGCCGCCATGCTCAACTCTGGCAAGGAGGGGCTGCCTTCGGCTGCCCTCTCATAATTTTTCTCCACCCTCTCCGACCTCACCATCACCTTCGCATTCGATGGCTTCCTCTCCAACGCCATCCCCATCAACATCCGAT
>JANOKJ010000007.1:0-17626 GCA_031419275.1 Akkermansiaceae bacterium
CGTTTCACAACACCCTCGCCATCTCACAAGTCGCCGATCTATTAGGTGTCGCCGGACTCACTCTAATGCTGGTGTTTTTCCAAGCGATTATCGTCCAATGCGCTCGTCGTCTTCTACGCTCAGCCGCCGAAGGCAAAAAAAGCCCGCGCTGGGATTTCACCGTCACCGCAGTCGCAGTTGGTATACTGTTAGGCTACGGCATCATCAAGATTTCCCTGGAAAACGCCAAACCATCGGTCGCCCTCAAAACCTTGCTGGTGCAAATCAACATTCCCCACGAAGGCGCCGTCGTGCTCTGGCCCGCCCAACAAGTCCACATGGCTTACGAAGACGAAACACTCCTAGCCCTCAAAAACATCACCGACCAGGATGAGAAAAACCTACAAGCTGCTATGCAAAAAAGCGCGGAGGGTGAGATAGAACTCAATGCACCAGATTGGGTGCTCTGGCCGGAAACCGCTCTCAATGGGCGACTGCTCAGCACCGAAGATGGCGAATACGGATCATACAAAGAAAACATCGATACGATCTCCCGCGTTCGCGAATCAGAAGGAAATTTTAAGCTTATCTACGGCGCTGTGGAAATCGAAGGAGAAGCTCGTGAAGACGGACTCTACCAAAAAGAAAACGCCAGAATCTTCAATTCCATCGTCGTCGAAACTCCCAGCGGCGATATTCAAACCTTCCGCAAACATCATCTTGTCATTTTCGGAGAAACGATCCCGTTGCTAGACACCTTCCCGTTTCTCCAAACTATCTACGAACAACAATCCGGCCAGAAATACTATGGCTCGTTCAGTTCAGGTGAATCTCTCGATCCCCTTGAAGTTGATCTCAGGGGCCAAACGATCCAAATCATACCTTCCGTCTGTTTTGAAGACACCGTCCCACGCTTGACCCGGAAATTCATCCGCAACTCCCCCCAAATCATCGTTAACCTCACCAACGATGGCTGGTTCAAAACCTCCCCCGCCGCCGCCCAGCATTTTGCCAACGCCCGCTTCCGCGCCATCGAACTCCGCCGCCCCATGCTCCGCTGCGCCAATACTGGTGTCTCCGCCGCCATCAGCACAGTCGGCTCCACCATTCATCCCGAAACAGGCAAAAACCAATCCATTCTCGACAAAAATGGCAGTCCCTTCATCCGCGGCCACCTTCTCACCGAACTCAATATCCCTCTAAACCCCTCCACTTCACTCTACTCCATCATAGGCGATTGGGGTATTCTCCTACTCTCGGTTGCCGCAATTGCACTTTCATTAACTTTTCCTAATCAATTACCTCCCGTAGCTCCCTACCAAATCGGCCAGTCTAGCCGCCCCAAATCAAAGCTCCAGAAATCCCTGAATCGCTGAAACCCAGATTGTTAGATAAAATCAGGCTTTTTTTGCTTGTGACAATCATTTCAGCTGCTTTGCTAACGCCGAATTTATGACATTTATGCCAGTCCGCTGGCTTATTTGGCACAAATTCAGCTCAGTAACCTGAGTTACAACCCATTTCACCTCACTTTTCCATGCTCGATCCCAACTCGCCAATCCAATCCCCATCCATCATCACCCCTGATTCTCCCGATTTCGTCAGCCGACGCGGAGTAATCAGCACCCTCGGCCTCGCTAGTGCCGCTCTCTTTGCAGGTTCAATGAATGCCTCAGCCGCATTGTTTGGTTCAGATAAAGACGATGTCCCAGTGGTTAAAGTGAAAACCATCGGCAATGAATCTAAACCCAGCCAAAAAATCGGTGGCTTCGACCCAGAATGGGTAAAACTCGAAGGTCGCAATCTCACCAATTACGTCGCTTACATCAATTCTCTTAAACTGAAAAACATCACTGCTCAACAGGTGATCGAGGCTCACGCCAAAGAGCGTGATAATGTCTGGAACCGCCTCCCACCTCGCCAGTGGTGGACGCGCATGGGTTACACACTCCGAGTGGTGGATCGCGTCTCCTCAGAGATGAAAGTTCCAGTCAAAGAGTTAGTATCAGCCTACCGTACTCCCGCCTACAACGCCCGTTGCAGAGGCGCGAAGAGCCATTCATGGCACCAATCAAACGTAGCCGTCGATGTGAAATTTGATACTTCTGCCCGCAATGTCACAGCCTCGACCCGCAGTCTCCGCGACCGTGGCCTCTTCAAAGGCGGCGTCGGCAGTTACTCCAACTTTACCCACATCGACACGCGTGGCGAAAACGTGAATTGGTGATTTATCTCTCCGCCGTCAGGCTCTCGGACTGCTGGGATGATTCACAGCTCTCTGGGTTGACGGTGATTAAACGGATACCTCGGGTAACAACCAGTCCCAGATCTATCAACGCCCACCGCAAAAGCTGGGAATCATCCCAGCAGTCCAAAGCCTGCGGCGAAATATGATTCTGCAGCCAACCTCCGCTGAACGTTTCAGGTTTGTGTTTTCCCAAGCGCGCCCTAGTGTCACGTTATGACCCTCGCCACGAAAATCACCGTTCTCCGGCTTTTCCTGGTGCCCGTATTCGCCACTCTCGCCATCGCCTACAGCTTGAAAGTAGATTGGTTTGATAACCCCGAAATCCTGCGCTGGGCGGCCCTTTCCGTCTTCACCATCGCCGCACTCAGCGATTGGCTGGATGGCTGGCTGGCACGTCATTGCAATCAAGACTCAGAACTCGGCGCTTTCCTAGATCCCATCGCCGATAAAGCGTTGGTGTTCTCTGCTATCATCGTTCTCACCTTTTTCCAGTGGGATGCCGATGGCTGGGCCATCCCAGTCTGGTTCGTGGCTCTGGTCATTTTCCGTGACTGCATGATCCTGATCGGGATCAAGATTCTGTACTCCAAGCGCCTGAAAGTGAAAATCAAACCCCATTGGTCTGGAAAAGCCTGCACGGTTAGCCTTTTCCTCGTCATCGGTTGGGTCATGCTCAAAATCATCCCGCTCTCTCCCTCCTACCCTTGCATGATCGCTGCATTTTTTACTCTCTGGTCAACCGTCGAATACTTCCGTCAAGGCCTCGCCATTCTCCGCCAAGCCAACTCGTAACACAACCATGTGGATCGCCCGCTCGAAATCCGAACTTCAAGAACACCTCGCATCCCTACCAAGGCCAATCGTGTTGGTGCCAACTATGGGAGCCCTCCATCCAGGACACGCCTCATTGATCGACCTCGCGCGCAAACACGCCGGCAGCGTGGGATCAGTTTTAGTTTCCATTTTCGTCAATCCCATCCAGTTCGACAAATCCGTCGATCTTGAAAACTACCCACGCACAGAAGCCGAGGATCTCAACATCTGTCAATCTCATGGTACCGATGGTGTTTTTTTACCCGAACCCGGTGAAATGTATTTCAAAGATCGATCCATCACGGTTACCGAAAACTTACTTTCACAACACCTCTGCGGAGCAACCCGTCCCGGCCATTTCGACGGAGTTTGCACCGTCGTCCTAAAACTCTTCAACCTCACTCGCTGCGACGCTGCTGTCTTTGGCGAAAAAGATTTTCAACAACTCGCCATCATCCACCGCATGGTGCGTGATCTAGATCTGCAGGTTCAGATCATTCCTCATCCCACCCTCCGTGAGCCAGATGGTTTGGCAATGTCGTCCCGCAATCGCCGCTTAACTCCCGAACAACGCGCCGATGCTCCGCGAATCCGGAAAGCCCTGCTTGCCGCATCCAGTAAACCTTCTGCCGTAGAAATTCTATCAACCGCCCGCGAAATCATCGAGGCCTCACCACTCACAAAAATCGATTACCTTTCACTCGTGGACACCGAGACCCTACAACCGACAGATCAAATCACACACCCTGCGACCCTTGCTTGCGCGGCATTTTATGGAGAGGTAAGATTGATCGATCACATTAAAATAGAACACCGTTAGAATAAATTCTACTCATCTGCTTTTACCTTTTCTTCTTCTCTTCCTGTTAAGTTCTTAAAGTAACCATACTCCTTCATTGTATCTTGCCATGGAGATAGAATTTTCGGATCTCGGAAAATAATTGCCGCACGGTTCATCCATTTCTCTGCCTCTGCGACATCATTTTTATCAAACGCCAACGCAGCTCTAGTATAGTAATAATATGGCGAGTCATCCTGATAATCATATTTATCTACCATAATCAGAGCCTCCTGATCCAAACCGAGCTTTTTCTTACATAGAAAAACTCTAAATTCTACCAACCTCATCATCTCTAGAGAATTTGAAGGCAATAGCTTCAACAACTCCTGGAATTTATCATGTGATTCCTGCCATTTTTGAGTCACGAAGAGACACTCCGCGATATTAAATTTAACACTAAGATTATTCGGGCTGATTTGCATCGCCTTTTCATATGAAATCAGCGCCTTATCAAAAATTCGTAATTCGACATAACAAGAACCCCTCAAATTATGTAACTCAACGCTATCTATAAAAATCTTCTCTGCAGAACTCAATTTATCCATCGTCTCAAACACACGCTTCTCTACGAATAGTCGCTGTGCTTCATTATATAGATTCATGAACTCATTACGCTTATTTTCAGGAAGGTTAAAGAATTCACGCTGATTCGGTGACATATTATCCACCACATTCGCATCTTTCTTTGCAATTTGAGCATGCAAGGTGGCCGTAAAAACCAGAGCAAGTAATAAAAATTGTTTCATTGAGAAGAATTTAACGTTTGAAATTCGAAAAGCAAAGACAGAAGAACCTAAATTTCTCACAGGCTTCCATTAGACTTTTTCCAAGCAAACAAAACGAACGGAGAAGCCCGATGGGTAGAAAGTAATTCATATTTCGCCAATCTGAAATGCTCGAGGCTCCGTAAAAAGCCCACAACTTGTGCCGCTTCGTCATCTCCTCCCGGGTGATCCGGATAACAAACTACCGCTAAGACACCTCCCTTTTTCAGCGCAACGACCGATGCCGCCAATGCCAACAAGGTCGTTTCTGACTGCGTGACCAACTCACGATCTGAACCAGGTAAATATCCGAGATTGAAAACGATCACCGCTACAGAACCCTTTGCGACATATTGCCCAATATCCGCATGCGATGCCTGATACAACTCGACCCGACTTTCTAACAGCGCTTCCTTAAGCCGTTGACGTGTCGCCTCTATCGCCTCTGCTTGAATATCGATGGCGATCACCTTTCCTGCTTCACCCACGGCTTCCGCCAAAAAAACCGTATCATGACCATTACCAGCCGTTGCATCCACGACGCAGTCACCGTTGCAGATTACCTGTCGTAACAGCACCTGTAACAAATCAGTTGGACACATTAAAAACATCAGCGTGGAAATTCTTTCGTTGATTCGATCACAAAATCCGCATCTGGAACAACCCCATCACAAATCCAATCCGCCAGCATCTTCGCCATTTTTGGAGCATACAACGAACCTTTGGATCCAAGCCCATTGAATATCCAATTCCCCGTCGCGCTTTTCCCAATCAACGGCTGACTCCGACGTAAAATCGGACGAATTCCAGCAACATGCTCCACCACCTGAAATTCACCTCCACCCAGCTTATTCGCAATTTCAGTAATCCTCTCCAACCCAGCATCGGTCGGAATCTCATCAAGCTGATTCCATTCATAAGTCGATCCCACACGAAACAAACCCTGCCCAATCGGAATCAACCAACCACCGGCACCCACTCTGATAAAATCCTCCGACCACTCCGCTCGAACGGTTAGAATTTCCCCTTTCGCGCAACGATGTGATCCGAGCTGATCCTTCATCAAACCCTGCGCACCCTCACAAAGAATCTTGCGCGAATCTTCATAATCAAATTTCTCTTCACCCAACTCCAATACCCCTTCTTGCAGAAAATAAGCACGCGTCACATCTAGAAATCTCCGCGTATCCAACCACCCACCCCCGCGTAAGATAACGTGATGAATAAATCCCTCTGGAGTTGACGCATCACGTTCGCAATCCAACCACTCACACACCTCTGGCAGATCAAGTTTGGATGAAATTTTCGACCATTCCTTTTCCGTCTCCGCCAAACGCATCACCGGCATAGCATGCCAAAGTTTCACTCCAAACCTCTCCCCAAGCTTTTCAAAAAAATCCACCGAGTAGGGATGAAAATCCTCAATCAACCAGCTCGGCTGAAAGTTTTTTCCCGTCAGAGGATTGATCAAACCCGCCGCTACCCGCGTGCTGCCACCTTTTCCGGAATCGACAATTCGAAACGGAATTCCACGTTCCAAAAACTCCAACCCCAAACAGGTCCCAGCCAATCCCTGCCCCACAATCCGCCAAGGTTGGTTTGTGTTCACATTCATCAATAATACTAAGAATTTTTAACCACGAATTACACTAATGAGCACGAATTCATGGATAATTCTAATCTACTGAGGTTTTGGTATCCAGTTTACCAATCCATTCGTGATTATTCGTGTAATTCGTGGTTAGTATTTTTATTTATTCAATGCCTGAATCATCGCCTCATTCGGATCAGCTTTTTCCGGATTGTAATCCTTCGAATACGAAAAAATGTCTTTGTGCAGGTATTCCACAAAGGTCTCTTTGTTCTCCTTCGAAAGCCGATTCCAGACCGCGATATTCAACGACCTCGCCACCTTCATCATCATTTTCAACGTCAGCCGACGCCCGGCTTTCGCACGCTGGATCTGCTTATGCGTCAATTGCTCCGGAGAATCCTCAACCAAGTCATGATTCGTCACCCCCCACCGCTGCATAATCGCCTCAAGTGGCTGTGTCCCTAAATCGCGCTCTTCCATTTCCATCCCCGAAGCATGTCGGCGTATCACGGGAGGTTCAACCCGAAAACCTATTTTGAACCACGAAATTCACACCAGACACCCCACCGCCCTTGACCTCACATCTTTAAAGCATTACCCACAGCCCATGGAAAACGATCTCAACTTGGCCGTCCAAGCCGCTCTGGAAGCCGGAAAACTCCTCCGCAAACATTTCGGTAAATCCCTTAAAGTCGATGAAGCGCATCATCACGACATCAAACTCGCGCTCGACAAGGAATCCCAAGACCTCATCACCAACATCCTCCTCACCGCCCGCCCCACCGATGCACTCTATGGCGAGGAAGGCATCGCTGGAAATCAGGATTCCAACCGCCACTGGATCGTCGATCCCATCGATGGCACCGTCAATTTCTTTTACGGCATCCCTCACTTCTGCGTCTCCATCGCCCTGCGCGTCGGCGACGAAGTCGTGCTCGGCGTCATCCACGATCCCATGGTCGGCGAAACTTGGACCATTGAAAAAGGCGCCCAACCCATGTTGAATGGCGAGCCTGTTAAAGTTTCACCACGCACGAAACTCGAAGAATCCATCCTCTTCGTCGGTTGCGGAAAAGACACCGAAGCCCTCAACACCGGAATCGAGCGATTCCACAAAGCCTCCCTCCGCGCCCGCAAAATGCGCATGATGGGCTCCGCCGCTCTCGGCATGGCCTACATCTCCTGCGGCCGACTCGATGCCTACGTCGAATCCACCATCTCTCTCTGGGACATCGCCGCCGGCCAACTTCTCGTCGAAGCCGCAGGAGGAAAAGTCACCCTCACCCAAAAACCCGGAAAATCCGATTCCTACTCCATCGTCGCCACCAATGGCAAAATCCCTATAGAAGAAATTTTATAAGCCTCAGATTAGCCAATGCTCTTCCATTCAAAAATCAACAATCGTCAATCATCAATCGTCAATTAATCTTGGTGCATGTGGATCACAAAAAACATCCGTTAGATCATTCATCTTATTTACGATTGATGATTGTTGATTTTGGATTTTTGATTTGAATAAATGACACCTCTAACACTTCATCTTTAACTTAAATGATCGGCACCGGCTACGACGTCCACCAATTCGCGGAAAACCGCCCACTCATCCTCGGCGGCGTCACCATCCCGCACACCCACGGCCTCGCAGGTCACTCGGATGCGGATGTCCTCTGCCACGCCATCGCCGATGCGGTCCTTGGCGCGATGGGCAAACCCGATATCGGCTTCTACTTCCCTCCCGGCGATCCGTCTTGCAAAGACATCTCCTCGCTCAAAATCCTAGAAAAATGCCGCGAACTACTCACTGAGGAAAACCTAACATTGATCAACGTCGATTCCACCCTCATCGCCGAAGCCCCAAAAATTCTCCCTCACCGCGAAGCCATGCAACAAAACATCGGCAACGCCCTAGGCATCTCACCGAAAAGAGTCGGCATCAAAGCCACCACCAACGAAACCATGGGCTTCATAGGCAGAAAAGAAGGCATCGCTGCAATGGCGGTTGCGCAGGTGGAGGCTGATAGTTGATTGACGATGGTTGATAGAAGAGATACTTCTACCCCACTCCCCCAAGGCCAACGGCCTAACTTATGCCAGCCCAGTGCAACGCACTGGGTATGTCAGCCCAAAAAAAATCTAAGCCCTGAAAGGGCGCTCTAAACTGCATACCCTCAATGCGGCGCAATAATCTCCACCCCATACTTCGGTGCTGCCTGAATCAGCTTTTGAATATCGTCCGCCGTCGGCGGAATCGGCATCTCCTCTTTGCTAGCGAGCGGCATCCCTATCTCCGCAAAAAATCCCTCGAAACCCGCTGGTGTAACCGTGATCAGCATCATGCCTGGCGTTTGTCCAACATTCTTAAAATTGTGCGGCACTCCTCGCCGACCCAATAAAAAATCACCTGCACCCAGACGCTTCGACTCGCCCGCCACGGTAAACTCGAATTCACCTTCGATGACGTAAAACATCTCGTCCTCGCGATGATGAACATGCGGCGGCGATCCATTGCCAGGAGGCACATAAGCCTCGAACAACACAAAGGCACCGTTGGTCTCCACACCCGTCACGAGATAGGTGTAGCGATCTCCAACGACTGAATAGGAAGGATAGATAGGATTAGTTGAGGTCATGACTGAATACTCGGAAATTTATTTTCGCTCTTCAAGTTGCTCGATAGCAAATTTTCGCACTCTTTCATCTGAATCTTTGGCCAGCTTCTTCAGCACTTCAATCGGCAGCTTCTCATTATCTGCCAGCATCATTCGTAGTGTGGGTTCAGGATCAGTGGCGATACGGTTGATGACGTATGGAGGAATGGATGGATTCCTTGCAAGTCCGGATAGCACATTACGGTCGGAGCCGTAGGTTAATTCTTTAAGCAGATCTGGTGGGGCGCTTGGATTGCGAGCGATGGTTGATGCCCATTCAGGGTTCTGCTGATAGAAAGCGCGAATCTCAGTGGCGGTCCAATTAGGATTTGAGGTCAAGGCTCTCCGGGTGAGAGGATCCGGGTCGGATAGCAGGCTCTTAAGGATACGTCGGGGAGTTTTCTTATTTAACCCCAGACATTGGCGGACTGCCGCGGATTCATCTTTGGATAGTTTGGTGAGGATACCTTCGTCCGCATTTGGACTCAGTGCCACATAACAACGCACATCTTCACTACTGGACGATGCCAATGTTCGGAGGACATCCAAGGAGCAACTTTCATAATCCAAAAGACGCTGCTTCTCTGACTCGGAGATATCTGCTAGGCGATTCAAGTAACGAGTCGCTCCAGGAAGGTGATTAGGCGGAGCATTACATCCAACACCTACGATAAGAAAACACAGGATGAGGAATCGAGTAGAATGTCTGCCAAGGTCGAAGTTCAAATGACGAAATAACATGAAAATTATTAGCTATTTTTTGGGTTTCTTCCGGATTAATCAGCTATGGAATCTTGACTGCATTACTTGATATTTTGACCCTAACATTTGATTCTCCCGGAACAGGAAAAACATCGAGTCTGTCTAATCTCAACGAGATTGTCTTACCCATGATACTTTCTTTGGTAACAATTCCATCTCTTTTGCTGCTGTAGACCAGTTCATCCAGTTTAACAGTCCACTTAACCTCAGCTTCAGGCTCCAACTGAGCACTTCCCGAGAACCATAAAACGCACAGCAGCCATTGGTGATATTCTTTATCTCGAAATTCAGAAATCACTGCTTCACCTTCAGATATTGCAAACGTTCCTTCTAGTTGCTTGGTATCCAACGCTAAGTCCAATTTTTTATCCGAAATATTTTTAAGCGTAACCAGGAAACTCCCCTCACCCTCGTTTTGATAAGCAATCGTAAGCGAAAAGGATTTGGCATAAGGATTTTCATCCGCAGCAAATGCCGATCCGATGAAGATCATAAGCGAGACGAGCGTGTAACGTATAGCGCGGAGATCTATTTTCATAATCGTCGATTAAAAATACATCATGACAATTTATACCGAGACTACAACCACTCAATCGGCTTCTTCAACTATCTCACCCTCTTCTGGACAGGAGGGGTTTGTTCCTAAAATTTCGAAATGTTAAAATGAGACACCCAACCCCTTTAAAATACATCTCCAGGGGTAAGGTTGTAATTACAAAAATCATCTAAACAGAACGGCTACTAGTGGTTGCGTGGCGCGGATTGTGCCTCTTCTTTCTATAACGGTCGATCGATAAGACTCGGTGTAGGATAAACCCTACGCGCTACATGAATACCATCAGATAATCTTTTAGACTCCGCCAATACAGAGATCTGCATCAAACCATGGGCATTCATACCCCTCCTTTCGATCATTGGTTCACACATAATGCGGAATCTAAAAGGTTCATTCGTGGTAAAGACAGATTGGGGAATTGGGTAAATTGATGATGCATGTCGACGACAAAGCATTGGAAACTTCCGCCCTGACTTCAGTGTCATCATCGCCATGCAATGATTAGACACAGGCCACTCATACACCTCATATGATGAAATCTTGCTTCGACTGTATTCGTCGCTGACGCGCACTATATCGTGAACAGCAGGTAGCATGCCTGTATTCGTCCCATTCTGACAGGAGCATAGAAGCATGCAGACTACAAACAATAGGTATCGAGTTATCTTCATAATTATTTGACGCAACGTAAAAGGTGAGGCGGCGGCGCGCAAGACTTCGATTCAATTGGGCGGATTGTCGCCGTCGCCTCGACCGGCGTGTTCTGTGTTTGGTGGCAGACGGACCGGCCCAAGTTCCGGATTCCTCTCTTCAACAAACGTGGCTGCGTAACGCTCACCAAACCTACTCCGCGCCTCAGCATCCATTGTCGTATTGAATGCGGAGGCGAAATCGTTGCCCACCCGCCGATCAAGCCTGTAACCAATTTCGAAACGATTACGAAGAAATGCTCTATACTCCTTGTCATCTGCGCGAATTATCCCCACCGGGTCCAGAAACAACAACTCACCGCGCTGAATCGATTCCCGCGCAGCAATCTGCCCCCGTTGATGGTCTACGGACGGCGGCTCGGAAACCTTTGTGACGCACGAAATCGCCCCAAGGCATGCTGAGATTGCCAAAAGGTAACTAATCGAGAGTCTCATTTATTGCAAAACGTTAGGAGAATGACGGCGCCGGTGTGAAGTTCAAAATTAATCAGACGGCTTCCTCGGCGACGCCAACTCCGCCTGTTTCTGCTTGTTTTGTTCTTCTGATTGCTCGACTGAAACTCGCATGGCTGTAATGGCAATCGAGATCTTTAATACCTCCTTGAAATCGGTCTTCCAATATTCCGCTTCCGAAGTGGGAGCTGGCTTCCAATAGAGGCGTTTCACCTCATCGTTGACGGTGACGATCTGCACAATATCGCCTGTGATTGGGGATCGATAGGTTCGCGTCGATGTTCTTGTCGATGGGCTGCCATCATTGCCTACTGCCACCTCGTTTTCGAGACCGGACTTCGTGAACTTAGTTAGAACTTCATGTGCTTCGCTCGAAATGGGTTGCCCGACAGCGATCACCACGGACTTCTCTCCAGCCTCCGGTTCAGGTTGAGGTTTCACGATGCCCCCAGACTTCGATTCCGGATCGGGTTGGTCAGTTCCGCCTTGATCGATTTTCTTTTTATCCGCATCTCGCAACAGCCCCTCAGGCTCGGGCGTAATCATAGGCGTTTTTTCAACCCGCGCCTCGCCATCCATTCGCACGTGAACACACGCCCAATGGGTATCGACTCCAAACGGTTGATCCTTAGGGCGACAACTCACCAATATGGTGTAACACCAATTTTCATCTCTAACTTGATTGAGTCTGACATTGCTCGCTTGCATGTTCATCTCTTTATAGTTGGCGAGATGATTGGTAAGTTTGCGGATAGCAATTTGACTGGCTTCCAAGGCAGTTAGTGGGATCTTTTCCGTCTGGTCTTTCCACTGAACGGCTGATTCGTTTACCCATACTAAGCTCGGCAAATATCCTCCCACACACATTTGGTAATCTTCCCGGACTTTTGCGGTGTGTTCTTCAGTGGTCGGTAATTCTGCCAATGAAACCCCGTACGTGGCTAGGAGCAAAATAAGAGATCGAAACATGGCGAGATGGAACTTGCGAATCACCTGACAAGAATGCAGCAATTTTACAGAAGGGACAGCCAGAAAATTCGTTTCGGCGAGACAAAGCGATGGCAACCCAGCCCTAGAGGTGCCTTTGAAATGAGATTGAGGATCTTATGAGGGATTGTCATGTCGCGGCTTGTTGGGCATCTCATTGCTTTTCTACTTGAAGATCATCCGCTATGGTCTTTACATACATCGCTTCATTTTCAATCCCTGTCCATCCTGAGATTAAAAATTCGCCTCCCTTTTTGTGGTTGGATTTGACTAACACAAAAATAGCTTTTTCCGGAAGTTTCGGATCGTCTCCAATAAATTCCGAGTCAACGATTCCCTGCACTCCTGAGAAGATTCGCGTATAAAAGATCTTAATCGATGGGTCAGCCTTTGGATTTACTTTATATTGATTATCTGGGTCCTTCAAGAACCTCCCATCGAACGTCATCTTATGCGAAAAAAATAGTATGCGGTCAATCTGCATCTCCACTGGAAAATATTCCGCCACAACTTTGTTACCACTATCCGTTAAGCGCTCCTTTTGAACCTTGTACAATTTTATAGACGAAGCCACGACACACAGGTCGCACTGCATTAAAGTGAACCACCATCCCGGCCTAATCGGCTTTCCTCGAAATTGTTCTAACGGAGGTTCTTGTCCAGAACCACTGAGCTGCATGCCCAAGGTTACAAAAAATACTAAAATTATTCTGACTTTCATAGTTCTAGTTTGATATTACCAACCTTATTAGTGTGGCACGGCGGAGGAGGAACGTCCAGAGCGAAGCCAACTAGAGACGTTACCCGCCTATTGTCACCACTGATTTGTCTAGCTCCGTTTTCTCACCCTCTCCTCTGACGGAGATGAATAAAGAATCGGTTACCAGGCGCTCATTACTGCCGCAAAGAAGGCCTCGCGGCGTTTGGCGGTGACACAGGTGGAGTATCATTGTAACGTTGAGTCAATCCATAGGAAATATTTCGAAATCAAATGAGTTAATATGAAATTTTTAAAATTATATTTAGTGGCGGTTTTTGCGATATCCAGCAACGCATGCAAAAAGGACAATCAAAATCCTGAACTGAATACAGGGGCCCATCTTACAGAAATCGAATATGCTGACACCATAATGACGAACCCTGAAATTAAGACGCTCGTGTATGTTAGCGTTTCTGGCGGGACGATAAACAATTTCAGAATCGTAAGGACTAATTCATCTACACCACCTCAAAAATTGAGAAATCTAGTGGAAATAGTCGAATCAAAAGGTCTTTCAGACGGAGATTGGTATCTAGCTTATGGCTTAATGAATAGCGACTCATCTGAAGAAAGACGATTCCCAATTATTTTACAAACTGAAACCGCTAGGGTCGTAACCTCTACAAACCCTTAAACAAATTGAAGCTTATAGTTATTTTGATTATCGGGATATTTCAAATCTAGTGTAACAAGACTACATCACTCGTAATAATTGTCCATCGTCCAGCGCCTGGACGAGACAGATGATAGCGCTTCTTAAGCATGTGGCCTTCTCTTGTCGTTGTGATCTCGACCACGGCCGAATCTTTCGAAGTTGAGATAATTTCCGGAATGAGACGCACAATGACACCCGGAAGCGCACCACGGCGCGGTGCTTGAACGATCTTTCTCTCTGGAAATTTGTTCTGCAATATTGCCAGATGATCTGCTTTGCATTCCACCACAAAGCTTATGTTCAGTGAACGATTGCTGATTTCGTGCACCAGTAAAGTAAGTAAGGGATCCTCTTGGTAAGGCTCTAGCTGAGGAGCGTGCTGGATATTAGAGCAACTTTGTGAGACCAACATTAGAGCGATGATTACTGCGAAAATAACTGAAGGATGTTTTTTCATATTAGGGCTAATTTTATCTTTAATATCATAACTGTTTTACTTTTTCCTTTGAAGGATGCAATCGATTTCACTGCCATATTACTCTAATTCACATCGACCGCAACCACCCAATCCGCTGCTTCAATTTCCTCACTCTCTCCTCTGACGGCGATGGATAAAGAATCGGATACCACGCACTCATCACTGCGGCGCGGGCGATCAGGCACTGATCTAGAACCGATTCATCGTAATGCCCCCCTGCCGCTCGGTAGGAATTCAAAACCTGATCCACGAAATCCTGATCATTTTCTAACAATTTTGCATTCCAAATGATTGATGCCAAATCCCATTCCACCGGCCCACTGAAAGCATCCTCCCAATCGGTCCACAACATACCTTGGGTCGTCATCATGAGATTCCCCATGTGCGCATCTCCGTGCAGAGACTGAGCGGGCAGCGGCGCGAGCACATCGATGGATTGCTGAAGATGACGTTTTAAGAGTTCTACCGTCTCCGTATCGAAATAGGATTTTTCCACTGACGTTTCCAGAATCGCCAGCGTCTCATGCAAAATCGCAAGCGAGGGAAGCGGTTCGGGAAAATGCCTCAGGATTTCATGACATTGATTCAACGTCGTCCCAATCTCACGAGGATCCGGTTCCTTCTCTGTCGTGGTGACAAATTGCCAGAAATTCATCGCGTAACCTCCATGCTGATGTGCCGTGGCAGGAAGATCCGCATACAATGGAATGACTGGCGCATGATGAAGCGTCAGATGCGCGGTCACCGCAGTCTCGCGCTCAAACCAATCCAAACCCTGCCTCGGTCCATCGATATCCGTGACCACTCGCGCCACCAGCGTTTCAGTCAAGCGAACCACCAAGGTATGCCCGTCCTGTAAAATCTCGCAGCGATCCACAACCACGCCATGGTGATTCGCAACAGAGATAGCGGCTTTGATACAGGGATTCATGTTTTTCATTTTATCCTGATTTCAGAACACGAATTGAAATCAATTAACCGCAAAGAGCGCAAAGAACACAAAGATTTCAAATCATAAAATTTAATAATTCCGATCTTTGCGGTAAATTCATTTTCAAATACATGGAGGTTCAAAACAGAAGATTTGCTGAGTCTTATCTTTGTGTTCTTTTAATTCTTTGCGGTTAATCCATCTTCATTTCATAACTATCATCCGCCTTCTCGCCAGCATGCCGTATTTCGGTGCGACCACCAAACTCAGCACAAACAACAACGCCTGCGCCAACACAATGCAGCCACTGGTTGATGATGCTGCGTGAAAGCTCACTAAAATTCCAATCACCGTCGCAATCACGGAAGATAACACAGCGATGATCAACATCCGATCAAACCGATCCGTCCACAGGTATGCCACACAACCCGGGGTGATCAGCATCGCCACGACGAGGATGATTCCGACCGCCTGCATCGCGACCACGATCGCCAGCGCCAGCAAGCCAAGCAGCAGATACGTGAGAAACTTATCCGGCAACGCCATCACCCTGGCTTGAACGGGATCGAAACAAATCAGCAGCAAATCCCTCCTCAAAAGCAAGCTCACCACCAACACACAACCACCTAACAACAAAGTCTGTTTCACCTGCGCATCACTGATTCCCAAAATATTTCCCACCAAGATATGATCGAGATGCATATCGGATGGCGTCTTACTGAACAGCACCAAGCCAATTGCAAACAAACCCGTGTAGACCACACCCATCGCGGTGTCTTCTTTCAGGCGGCTGTTGCGTTTTAAAAATCCACTTCCGGTCGCACACAACAAACCTGCGAGAAACGCACCCAAGGTCAGAGGAAGCGCGAAAATATACGCCAGAACAATCCCCGGCAAAACCGCGTGCGACACCGCGTCGCCCATCAGCGACCAACCTTTTAAAATCAGGAAACACGAAAGCACCGCGCACATCGCACCCACCAACGCGCCCACCAACAACGCATCCTGCATGAAGGCGTAGCGAAACGGCTCGAAGAACTCATTCATGAAACGCCCTCCTTCACGGTGAATTCAGTTTTCAACCTCGCCCGCCGATTTGCGAGCAGTCCGTGTTTTGGCGCGAAGACAAACACGACGACGAAAATCAAAGTCTGCAAGGTCACGATGCAGCCACCCGTTTGACCGTTGACGAAATAACTCGCATACGCGCCTATCGCCGAAGTGACGATTCCTAACCCGGAAGAAATCCAAAGCATTCTCCCAAACCGATCAGTTAGAAGATAAGCCGTAGCACCTGGTGTGACCAGCATCGCCAAAACCAGAATCGCACCCACCGCCTGCAAGGCCGCCACCGCCACCGCCGCAAGCGAGGCCAGTAAAATCATGTGCAACACCATGGGCTTGAGTCCGAGCGCACGGACTTGGGTCGAATCAAAACAATACAGCATCAGATCCCGCCATTTGAATAACAGCAATCCCATCACCACCACCGCGATCACCACCACTTGCAACACATCGCCCGTAGCGATTCCTAAAATGTTCCCATACAAAATCGTCTTGAGATCCACGCCGGACGGGAACGCCGTGATCAAAACCAAGCCCAGCGCAAAAAACGTCGTGAACACAATCCCTATCGTCGCGTCCTCGCGAATCCGGCTTTGCGCGCGAATGAACGCCATCGCACCCGTTGCCAAGATCGCCGCCACAAACGCACCCAGCGCGAACGGCAAACCTAACAGATATGCCACCGCCACACCTGGAACGACCGCATGGGAAAGCGCGTCGCCCATCAGCGACCAACCTTTCAGCGTGACGAAAGAAGATAAAAATCCGCAAACTCCGCCCACCAAAGCACTCACCCAGATCGCCCGCAGCATGTATTCATACTGCAAGGGATGGAGCAGATATTGAAGCACCTCACTCATCGTCTTGTTCGGAACGTTGCTTCAACAACTCCTCATGGTCTGTCCGATCGCGGTATTCCAAGTGCCCGTCCTTACCGAAAACCAACGGACGCTCATCATCGGAAAACACCCGAACTTTCCTGCCATCGTGATCCTGAATGGTCGATTGCTCGAATTGGAACTCCCGCAACAATCCACCAAATGCCACGGTCAGATTTTGTTCGGTGAAAACATCAGCCGTCGGCCCATACGCCAGCACCGTCCGATTCATCAACACCACCTGATCACAAAACTCCGGCACGCTGCCCAAGTTATGCGTGGAAACCAAAATGATGCAGCCCTCCTTTTTCAATTCCTGCAACAAACCAATGATCGCCTGCTCCGTGCTGACATCGACCCCGGTGAACGGCTCATCTAACAAGATCACCTTTCCCTCTTGTGCCAATGCCCGCGCCAAAAACACCCGCTTCTTCTGTCCTCCACTGAGCTCACCGATCTGTCTATCCCGATATTCCCACATCGAAACTCGCTTCAAACTCTCCT
>JANOKJ010000008.1:0-38964 GCA_031419275.1 Akkermansiaceae bacterium
GCACTCCAACCAGAAGTCATGTGAACGACCGTTCCACCAGCGAAGTCGATGGACTTGATGACCGCGTCACCGTTCCAGACACCGTTCATGTAACCGGTTACACCCCAGATCATGTGAGCCATTGGGATATAGACCACGAACATCCAGATGAAGATGAATGCCATGATTGCAGAGAATTTCATGCGCTCTGCGGTGGCACCAATGATAAGTGCAGGGGTGATGATCGCGAACATCAACTGATACATCGCGAAAACGTTTTGTGAGACCCAGTAACAGTAATCTGTGTTCGGTGCGCTTGTTACACCTTTAAGGAAAAAGAACTCCGTTCCGCCGAGGAAAGGGGATCCGAAGCTTTTTCCGAAAATCAAACTGTAGCCCACTGCCCACCAAATTACGGTGACCATACCAGCGCAACCAAGGCACTGAGCCAGCACGCTGAGAACGTTTTTCTTACGAACCAAGCCACCGTAGAACAATGCAAGACCGGGAAGGGTCATGAATAGAACCAACGCCGCGCAAGTCATCAACCAGCTGTTATGACCTGGTCCGGAAGTTGCTGCAATTTTGGAGGTCCAAGCACCGTCGCCGGAACCACCGACACCGACGTTACCGAAGTAACTTTCCAAGTCGGCGAGACGTTGTTCTGTGGTTGCTTCAGCTGGAGCAGGAGCTTCAGCAGGAGCCGGTTCAGCGACAGCTTCGGTTGGAGCAGGAGTTACCGCATCCTGACCGAGAGAGGTCGTTGGAATGAGAGGTATAGCGAAACAAGCTACCGCCGCAAGGGCTAGAGCTCGCAGTGTTATTGGATGTCTTCTTATCATATGAGTCAGGGTTGTCGGATGTTGGGCTGTTACCATGCGGATTGAGTGCATGGAACACAGCAGTGTCATCCCTAAGCAATGGCCGTGCCAAAAATTCGGACTCATCATTTTCCCCTTATTTAAAGCAGCAGATTACATCCGCAACCGAGGAGCAACGACGGAATCACGGCTCGCTGGCCGGAACTCCAGGCCAACATTCCGCACAACCACATTTTCTCAAACCTTCCTATATTACCGTTTCGGTAAGGATTTCTGGCAACGGGCCTAAGGGCTACTCGCGAGCATAATAACCCCAATTAGAGCTTAGTCCCCAAGAATACTCTCAGAAAGTCCACGATTGGCGTCGCCAAAATGTCATTTTTTTCTGGACAGATCATAAGGATTGATTAAATACCCCGCTGTAACGGTTCGCCTACGCCTCTCCTTGGTACGCAGAATGCTAACTTCTGTAGACCAAGTCTGTTCCTCGCGGAGCAGTTTGGGATGTATAAAGCAATCGAAACCAACAACAACATAACTATGCAAAACTACTACAAAACTATTGGCGCCCTCGTCGTAGCTTCCGCTTTCGCGGCTGGCAACGCTTCGGCTGAAGTTGAATCAGAAATCCACGCTGGATATACTTCCGAGTATCTCTTCCGCGGTCTTAGCTTAGGCTCAGACCTTACCGAAGTGGGCATCGACGTCGCAACCGAATACAACGGCCTTGGTCTCAGTGCCGGTCTTTGGTACGGTTCGTTCAACAACGGCCCTTCATTCGATGAGCTCGATCTCTACGCTGAAGTTTCCAAAGACCTTGGATTCGTAACCGCAGCTATCGGTTACATCCACTACGAAAACATCGGTGCACTTGGCCGTGACTCAGAAGAAGTTTACTTCTCCGTTGCTAAGTCGTTCTACGGCGTTGATTTCTCCCTTGCTTACTACTGGGACGTTGCTGGCCTCGACAACGATGGCTACACCGAACTTGCAGCAAGCAAAGGCTACGAACTCAGCCCATGCCTCACCCTTAACACCAGCGCTGCTCTTGGTTACCTCTTCGAACAAGCTGACTTCGTTCACCTCACCGCAAAAGTTGCTCTTGACTATGCATACAGCGAAACAGCGACCATCTCGCCTTTCGTTTCTCATTCATGGGGTCTCACCGACAACGCAGGCACAACCCACACTGGCAACGAAAACGAGCTTGTTGCTGGCAGCATGCTTTCCGTCAGCTTCTAATTTGAAGTTTACGTAAACTGATTAACTTAAGAGCGGTTGCTTCGGCAGCCGCTCTTTTTTTGTTTCATCCTTGAACGTCTCAAAATTAACCCAAAACTCACGCCATGTTCCTTGGCTTCGATTCTTCCACACAATCCCTCAGCGCAATCGTTCTTGATACCGATCATCATTCCATCGCTGCCGAGGCATCGGTAAACTTTGGCAAAGATCTTTCTCATTACGCAGCCCCCAGCGGCTTTATCCCAGGTGGCGCTTCCGGAGAAGTCCACGCAAATCCGATGATGTGGCTGGAAGCTCTCGATATGGTTTTGGGAAAGCTATCCGCTCAAATCGATCTATCAAAAATCACCATGATCGCCGGCTCCGGCCAACAACACGGATCGGTCTATGTGAATGAAACATTTGATGCAATCATCGCCAACCTCGATCCAGCATCCTCTCTCAAATCACAACTCTCTAGCTCACTCACCCGTTCCACCTCGCCGATTTGGATGGATACTTCTACTGGCACCGAGTGCAAAGAAATCGCAAACGCGGTCGGTGGCAACGCTGAAGTCTGCGCTCGTTCAGGTTCGGTTGCGATCGAACGGTTCACCGGTTCACAGATCAGGAAATTTTTCAAACAAACCCCAGCAGCCTACACCGCCACTGATCACGTCCACTTGGTGAGTTCATTCATCGCATCGATTCTCGCCGGTCAATCGCTACCCATCGATTTTGGCGATGGCGCCGGCATGAACCTTCTCAATCTAAAAAATCTAACATGGGATAAAGATCTACTCGATGCAACAGCACCCGAACTTTCAGATAAACTTTTACCTGCAGCTTCCTGCTTGAAACCACAGGCGACGATCAGTTCGTATTTTGTAGAGAAATATAGTTTCTCTGATGCTTGCCAAGTTTGTCCGTTTACTGGAGACAATCCCGCTTCACTCGTCGGAATGGGCGCAACAACTCCCGGCCAGGTCGTCATCTCCCTCGGCACAAGCGATACTTTTTTCGCAGCCATGACCGAGCCGAAAACCGATCCGCAAGGCTTCGGTCACGTGTTTGGAAATCCCGCAGGCGGTTTCATGTCACTGATTTGTTTCCGCAACGGCTCACTCGCCCGCGAAGCACTGCGCGATGATCTCGGCGCAGACTGGAGCTCGTTCGATCAAGAGGCCTTATCCGCATCCAAAGCTTCTGCTGGAAAAAATCTCACCCTGCCTTTCTACGGTGCAGAAATCACACCTCGCCACGACTTTGAAAAACCGGTCACTGAATTTTCGGAAAGCTCAACCGACGCAATTCGAATCCGCTCTCTGTTAGAAGGTCAGTTCCTCAACATGCGTTTGCACTCCCAATGGATGGGAATCGCACCGCAACGCATTCTCCTGACTGGCGGCGCATCCAAAAACAACGGCATCGCCCAGATCGTTGCCGACGTATTCCAAGCACCGGTCGAGCGTTTGGAAGTCGCCAACTCCGCTGCGCTTGGAGCCGCACTCATCGCAGCAACCGCAGCTGGAAATGATCTCGTGAAACTCCAAGCCATTTTCTGCAAACCTTCGCCGGACTCCCGCATCGAGCCCGACACTCATTTGGCATCCAACTACGCATCTGCACTCGATTCATTCAAAAGATTGCTACAAACACAAATCTAAGCCTTTAATCCAACCCATACATCATTATGCAGTTCAAAGACCAAATCGTTGTCGTCACCGGAGCCGGAAGAGGAATCGGCCAAGAAATTGCCAAAGCCTTCGCCGCTGAGGGAGCGAAAGTCGCCCTAATCAGCCGCAGCGAATCAAGCTGCGGAGGCGCGGCGAATGAGATCAATCAGTCATTCCCCGGTTCTTGCACCGCTTATGCCGTGGATGTTTCCAACCACGATGCGGTTCAAGAAGTCGCCAAACGCATCGGTGATGAAATCGGTGCTGTTTCCATTCTCGTCAACAACGCTGGAGTCACGCGCGATGGTTTATTGATGCGCATGAAGGAAGACGATTGGGACACCGTTCTCGATACCAACCTCAAAGGCGCATTCAACACGGTCAAAGCCTTCATGCGTCCCTTGATGAAGGGCGAGCACTCACGCATCATCAACATCGCTTCGGTCATCGGCCTCATCGGAAACGCCGGCCAAGCGAACTACTCCGCAAGTAAAGCAGGACTCATCGGTTTCACCAAAGCCGTCGCACGTGAACTCGCTGGTCGCGCTGTCACCTGTAACGCCATCGCGCCTGGCTTCATCACCACCGACATGACCGATGAACTTCCTGAAAATGTGAAAGAAGCAGTCATTGCGAAAATTCCCCTCGCCAGCTTCGGAACCACCGAAGATATTTCCAAAGCCGTATTATTCATCGCCAGCCGCAATGCTCGATACATCACTGGCCAAGTTTTAGCAGTTGATGGCGGCATGACGATGTAATGCTCCTAAGCGTTCGATAACCTCATCTTAAATCATGAACCTTTTCCTCCTTCGTCACGGTAACGCCGAAGATCGGAATGCGTTAAACCCAGACGACTTTTCGCGCGCCTTGGTCGAGAAAGGTCATGAACAAGCGCGTAACGTCGCTCGTGTTTTATCGAGTGCCGGCATGTTGCCGGATATCGTGTTATGCAGTCCACTTGTCCGTGCTCGCGAAACCGCAGAATCCTTCACTCAAGCCGCCAACATGCCTGGCCCAGTCATCCAATCGTGGCTCGCTTGTGGCATGGATCCAGAAACCGCTCTCTCCGAATTGCGAGGATTTTTGGATTTTAAAAGCGTCATGATCGTCGGTCATGAACCAGATTTCTCAGAATTCGCTCATTACCTCCTAGGTTCCAGCGCCGGTTCCGTAGAAATCCGCAAAGGCTCGGTTGCCTGCTTCGATGTCTCCCCTCCTTTTCGAAATGCCACTCTTCGCTTCCTGATTCCCTTCAAGCTCGCCAAACACATCGAATAGCTCCATATTTCCGGCGTCCGCTCTTAACTCCCTTCATTCATGTCATCCACCTTCGGTAAACTCTTTCGCATCCACACCTACGGAGAATCCCACGGAGGTGCTGTCGGCGTCGTCATCGATGGCTGTCCCGCACGCGTCCCGATCACCAGTCAGATCATTCAGAAAGAACTCGATCGCCGTCGTCCGGGTCAGTCGGAAATCGTCACCCCTCGCAAAGAACCCGACACCGCAGAAATTTTATCCGGCGTTCAAGACGGACTCACCTTGGGAACTCCGATCTCCATCATGGTTCGCAATACCGACCAACGCCCATCCGCTTATGATGAAATGGCGGAGAAATATCGCCCATCCCACGCCGATTATACATATGATGCCAAATACGGCATCCGCGCCGCTTCCGGTGGCGGCCGCGCCTCAGCTCGTGAAACCATCGGTCGCGTCGCAGCAGCAGCCATAGGAAAACAAGTCCTCGACCAACTCTGCCCCGGAATCGAAATCCTCGCTTGGGTCAAATCCATCCAACACATCCAAGCCAACGTCGATCCCAACACCGTAACCAGTGAGATGATCGAATCTAACATCGTTCGCACCGGTGATCCATCAGTCGCTGAGGAAATGATTTCGCATATCAAATCCATTCGCTCAGATGGCAACTCCGTAGGCGGAGTGATCGAATGCGTAATCCGCAACTGCCCTCCAGGCCTCGGTGAACCCATCTTCGATAAACTTGAAGCAGAGCTCGCCAAGGCCATGCTTTCCATCCCCGCGACCAAAGGTTTTGAAATCGGTTCCGGATTTTCAGGCACTCTTCTCACAGGCAAAGAGCATAATGACTCTTTCGAAATGCGTGATGGAAAAATCCGCACCACAACCAACCGTTCCGGTGGAGTACAAGGCGGTATTTCCAATGGCGAAAACATCTTCTTCCGCGTCGCTTTCAAACCCACCGCCACCATCATTTCCACTCAGGAAACCGTTACCAACAAAGGCGAAAACACCACCCTACAAGGAAAAGGCCGCCACGATGCCTGCGTGCTTCCACGCGCCGTTCCTATCGTCGAGGCCATGGCAACCTTGGTCCTCATTGACCACGCGCTTCTCCAACGAGCCAGCAGTCCGATCTGTTAGATCATGGAGGCCTTATCGCAGATCTCTCTCGGCGCCGCCGTACTGCTCATCTTCGCAGTCTGCGCCGTCTACATGCTGATCCGCGGACTGCTTAGAACCATTTCCAATCTCACGATTCTTGGGCTAAGCATTTGGATCGGTTTTATAACTTGGCAGAAAGCCCCAGCTCTCGCGTTCCAGTGGACCAACCAAACCTCTCCCCTGATCACCACCGGATTACCTATTCTAACATTTATTCTGTCATTCATTCTCATCCGGAAAATCATCAAATTTTTCTTCACCCCCATCTCCACCCAACCTGAAGAATACGACGACGCCACACCTCCCTCTCGCTCGTTCACAGGCAAATTATGTGTCACTTTCATCTTCGCGACCGCTTTCTGTCTGATCGCCGCTGCGGTGCTGCATCACATCACCTCGGTGGCTGAAATTCGAGATCACGCAAAATTCGGAGAAACTCATCATAATTTTGCGATGCGACTCAAGAATTCCTTAAAAAGCACCATACCCGCCTCGCTCATGGATAAACTCGATCCTCTGGCCTCTGAACCTCGGATCCAGCTGGCAAAGTTGATCGTAGGAAGCTCTGAGAACACATCGACACCGGAAGACGACCCGTCCATACCCCGCGCCGAGATTGTCGATAACCCAGAGCTCGTCTCGCTCGCCAAAAAAGGCCGCTTCAGCACCCTCCTACGCCACCCTCTACTCACAGAGGCAATCAACGATCCCATGGTCAAAAAAGCTCTAGGCATTAAATAATTCTGATTCTGCGGAGAACCAATCTCTCTGCCATAATCTATCTTGCGCCTTTACTTACCCACCTCGAATCCTGTTCACTCTGCGGTGATGTCACACTTCCGCTTCTTTTTAACCACTCTAGCTTCGTTATGCTTCCTGGTTTTGATTCTAAAAGCCCAAGATAATCAGGTCCTTCCCACAGAGAAAACAGTGGTGCCGGCTGTGGAACGCATTGAACCCGTCCCAGCACCAGAAATTCCCATCGGCGAATTACAAGAAGCTCCAGCTCTACCTGAAAACCTCAAAATCAATAACCATGTCGGAACCATCGAGGGGGATAAAGATGGCATCAAGCTTGGCGGCCCTGTTCATGTCAGCGGCGACAACGGATTGGAAATTTTTTCGAAGCGCGCCAGCGTCGATCTCAAAGCCAAATCGGTGACTTTTGATGAAGATGTCTCGGTCTACCAAGGCAGCGTCCTGCAACGCGGTAAAAGCGCGGTATACTTTTATGAAACAGGTATTATCAATGCCGAGGAATTGCGTATATCCATGGATTCCATTCTCCTCGAATCCGGAAAATTCTACAGCAAAGGTTCAGGATCTGACCGCGTCTTTATCGGGAAAGACGCCGGTGTATCCACTCACGATGTCGAAGATCCGAGCTTCTGGATTCGATCTGACAAAACCACTGTATACCCCGGCGAACGCGTCACTTTTCATAACCTCAAAGTCTATGCGGGAGATCAACCCGTTTTCTGGCTTCCCTACTTGAATCAACCTCTCAATGGCGAACTCGGATATCAATTCGTCCCCGGCGCTCGCACGAACTGGGGGCCATTTTTACTCAACACTTACGGCATCATGCTCGGCGGCGAACCTAATCCCCTTACTGGCGAAAAAGAAAATGCATGGCTTCTTTCAAAGTGGAAACTGGATCTGAGAGCCACCCGGGGTGCAGCATTTGGACTGGATCTCGTCGATACAAGGCACGAATACCAGAAAGAAATCAGCGGGTTTAGTTTTTACTACGTAAACGACATGGATCCTACGGATTCCCGAACTGGTATTCCCCGCACTTCGGTAAATGACAACCGTCTTGAGATCGGACTGAAAACCCGCTATGAATTAGATTTGGAACAAGATGCGAATTGGAGATTGGACACCAATCTCAGTTATCTCTCCGATCAATATTATCTCGAAGATTTCGAACCACGACTCTACCGCACCAATCCGGCTCCTGATAATACGATTGGAATTTACCGAAGAGACGAAGATTCCCTGCTCTCTATCTTTGGACGCTTCCGTGTGAATGACTTTTATCGCACTGATACCCAATCTCCCGAAATCGCATTCGATCAAACACGCAAACCCATCTTTGGCAGCCCTATCTCACACGAAGGACAAACATCTTTTTCCATTCGTGGCGTTGAAGCAGCAGATGTCACCAGACGAAATATTCTAACGCCATTACTTACATTGCCACCTGGCGATCCACTCGTCCCAGGCTTACTCAGACAGCTTAATGGATACGAAAGAAATCTCGTTGAGGAAATCCGGTCCTTAGCACCCGGCGATCCACGCATACCGCTACTCAGAGCCCAGCTTTTAGACACCGGATACTATCGCTTTCATACCAATCATTCATTCTCCGCTCCATTTACTTACCAAGATTGGTTCACCCTAACTCCCCACATAGGCGGTGCATATACGAACTATTCAGGAGTTCAAGGTCCGGCAGTTTCAGATTCTCGCTTTATGCTTCACGGTGGAGCAGAGGCAGCTCTGAAATTCTCCAAAAACTACGGAGATATTCGAAATAGAAACCTTGGCGTGGATGGACTACTTCATGTGTTTCAACCCTATGCAAATTGGTCAGTCACTTCATCGGACGAGTTAGATCCTGACTATCCGAAAATTGACAGACTCACATTCACCACCCGCCCTCGCTCACTTGACCCGCTACGCTACACTGCGATCGATGAGTTCGAGAGTTGGAATATCGTCAGGACTGGTGCGCGCCACCAACTCATCACCCACCGAGATGATCAATCTTACGAATGGCTATATCTCGATACATACATGGATACATACATCAATGATCCGGAAGGAAATAGAGACTATTCCAACCTATACAATGATGTCCGCTGGCAACCTCTGCCTTGGCTTGGGGTCGATCTAGAAACTCAAATTCCCGTCTTTAATAGTGGTTCTGGTTTCTCAGAATTAAGCACTAGAGTTCGATTCATGCCCAATGAAAACTGGGAGTTTTCCATTGCCTATCGTGAACTCAACAACCATCCAGTTCTATTAGACTCCAATCATATCAACCTTTCAACATACATTCGACTGAGCGAAAACTGGGGCATCGGATCAACACACATCTTTGAAATAGATGACGGCACAATGGAATTGCAAGAATACACCTTCCAACGAGAACTCGGAGACTGGATTGCTGGCGTAGGACTTAGCCACATGGATAATCGCTTCGAAGACGAATTCGCAGTCATATTTAGTCTCTCACTGAAAAGCTTCCCATCCGCAACCCTGCCATTAAGTTTTGGCCAGAACTAAAATCGACATCATGCCTATCTCACCATCGGAACTGTTAGAAGCCCTGCATTTTAGATATGCAACCAAAGGATTCGACCCCACCCGCAAGCTAACTCCAGAGGCGTGGTCAGCTTTGAAAACATCGCTAACTTTAACTCCATCTTCATTCGGCTTGCAGCCATGGAAATTCATCGTCGTCGACTCAACGGAAATCCGCGAAAAACTCAAAGCGGCATCTTGGGGACAAAGCCAAGTGACCGATGCATCCCATCTCGTCGTCTTCACAGTACGCACAGATCTCACTCAACAAGACATTGATAAGTGGATCTCCCGTCTCTCAGAAGTGCAAAACACTCCTCTTGAAACCCTTGCAAGCTATGCAGGTATGATCTCCTCCTTTACTAGCAAAATGAGCGCTGCGGAGAAACAGGCATGGAATACGCGCCAAGTATACATTGCTCTCGGTCAACTCATGACTGCGGCAGCTGTAATGGGCATAGACACCTGTCCCTTCGAAGGAATTTCACCGAGCGATTACGACGAAATCCTTGGCCTAAAAAACTCAGGGTATGCAACTGTGGTCGCATGCGCGCTAGGCTACCGCTCACATGATGACAAATATTCTCAGGCCAAAAAAGCCCGATTCCCTGAAGACACCATCATATCTCACTTCTGACTCGCTTACTCTTGGGTTTTCCGCCAGATTCCAAGCCACCTATCCACGCTTTTCCCATCCGCATCTGGAAGCACTCGTGAATGAGCATTTCTGACATTGAGTATCAGCTTTGCTCCCCGCTCCCGCATACTCGCCTTAAAAAGATCATGCTCCAAATCAAAATAGGAAGTGCAAACCAAATAACCACTTGGCTTCATTGCTGAGATCGCCTCATCCAAAATCCCCTCCCATACCATCGGCTCGTGCCAGTAATTCTGATGACGAATAAAAATCAGATCGAACTCAGGTAAAGTCTTCATCCTGCCGAGCATGGCCGCATTTCCTTCGATGAAATGGATCTCACAATCTGTTGATGTCCAACGACGGGTCGCTTCTTGAATCGCATCACCTCTAAGATCGATTCCTAGATAAAACCCAATATTTACAGGAACTAACGCCTCCACCAAAACACCGGTTTCATCCGCACGTCCGCAGGCAAGATTGAGAACTGAAAAATTTTCATCTGAATTCAGATCAACCGCAGAGAATGAATTTTTCAGTAGATCCCCCAACCGCTGGATATCTCCATCAATCCCATCATACGAAAAAGGCAACCGCTGGATCATTTTCGTCCTATTCATCTAACAATGGGATACTCAGCTTGAGAACCGTTTCATCTGAGAGACTGAAATATAAGTTCTCAGATGATTTCTTTCCAAAAATTTTACCGCTAGTTTTACTAACGCCTATGGAAATCATCTCAGACACTTCTCCTATTTTATCACCAAAATCATCTACTAAACGTTGCTGAATTTCAAATTTCAGAAATGGATTTTCAAGAGCTTTAATAGCTTCCTCATCGTCTTCAGATAGCCACTCTGTAACCTCCAAATTTTCGATGACACCCATCAAGAAATTCGCCTTTAGCGGATCCAAATTTGCCGAAACATCATTATCCCCACGCTTCGCTTTCCATGTATCACCTAAAACATCATAACTCAGCTCCAAGGATTCGGCTTGGATGTCTTGCCGCTTCAAACTGATAAGATCTACCCGATTGAATGAACCCAGCCTTGCGTGCCTCCATTCATGCTGACGCACCGCTATCTTCTCTAAAAATTCAATGTCTAGCGACATGATACTCGTGTTACCTTTCCTCATCGCATAAAGATTACCACTAGCATCTAAACCAAAGAGTAATGTTAGTGACTGATGATTTTCTGCCAAGAAAATCAGTTTGAGGATCGGACGATCCAATCCCCAAGGACTGAGATCTTCAGGCGCTGAATCCGTAACGAATTCAAGCGCACGAGTTTCAGTCACCGCTTTTAATAACTCAAAAAGTCGCTGTTCGTTAGCTACCAACTCTCTGTTGTTTACCGTCACAATCCATGGGGCAGGTGGCTCTCTTGAAACCAAAATCGTTGGCGAAGCAACGGATTCAATCGCTATACCACGAATTGAGGGGATATTCAGATTCGTAAGCGTAGCCTCTCTCAGTTCATTCACCGTCAGCGGCAAGTCAGAAATCGATATCAAATCAGGCTCTGATTTCAGCGGTAAATCAAAAACGGTATCAGGACGATCACTCACAATCGCCAGTGCAGTGCGGGCGGATGCACTTTCTGCGGGTAATATTTCAAGTGTGGTCGGCTTATCAGAACCATAGTTCACAATCGAAATTTCTATCTTATTTGAATTCTTCCTCTCTTTGGAAATCGTTACTTCGGATCGATCGCTTAACTTCATCGCTTGCAGCTCAACTAATCTTTCCAGCAAATTTTTCATCGTTGAAGGATCAGTTGGCAGATCAAGCGGCTTTATTATGCGCCACGGCGAATTGAGCTTTTCTCTTCCTAAAGTCAGCTCGCCTTCTGATGTCTTAATATAAATTTTCTGAAGATTGAGCGGATTAAAATAGAACGGACGATGATCACGTAGATATTTGAAGTTATCTTTAAACAAAGGTAATATATCGCCTGTTGCCGCATAAACATGAGATTTTCTACCCCGCTCAAGAGGCAGAAGATAAATGGTTGGCGCTGGCTTCGCGTCTTCAGTTGTAGACAAATACTCCCATGGCGTTTTACGACCCATTCGATAATATGCTATCGTATTTCCTTTGGCGTTTTTGATATGAACATTATGGGAGGTGCTTCCCATACCAGATAGATCAGGATCCAATTTATCCCTTTCAACCAGATCCTCGGCAGTCGTACTGCTTGTGAACCCAATGATCGCCATAGCCGCGCGTATATCCATCCTGTCATCCCACGGCTTGGTTGATTTCCACCCATCCGACGTCTTGATAAACCCAGCTTCAACACCTCCAGATACAAGGCTGATCGAGGTAGCTTCATTCGGATCAAAATCAGGAAAAATTTTATCACCTATGGCTGTAGGTGGCTGACCAAGGATACCGTGTAAATTCCCATCACGATGCTGCCAAAGCGCAACCGCACCCAAAACTAGCGCACTGATCGCGACGGTTAATGTGATTAATATAGAGCGCACGATGAAAAAAATTTGTGAGTCTAAGAACGCCTGGATGAATAAACCAAACCGCCAATTAACAGAAACGCCAAAGGCGCGAAGACCAAGTTCATGCGATTGACAAATGAGACCTGTGCCTGAAGCAGCGGTAACTTGTAAGTACCAATGGTACGAGGCAACAAGCCGATCAAGGATTCACGCATGACTAGCCAATTTGAGGAAGCCGCGAGGAAATCCATATTTTCTGCTCGTTGACGGTTACTTTGCAGAAAGTCCGTATTTGAAATCAATACCATACGTGAAGTCTCAGCGGCAACGCGATCATCATTAGCAGCTCCTCGAGTCACCGCAGCAGCAATGTAAAGCGGCGCGGCGTTATCCCGGGTCGAATCAAAAGTTTCACCTGCATGACCATCCCCCGTATGTTTACCAAAATCAGATTCACCCCAATATCCTTCCATCACTTGAATCAACGGCATAGGTGACAACTTCCGAACCATCAAATCATCTGCGTTTTCCCTAACATCAATCGAAGATGAGGCACCTTCAAACACAGCCGCTTGACCTTCGAGATCCTTAAGAAACGAAACCCCTTGTGTGAAATTTCCACGAGCAGCAGTGATCACGCGCGTTGCATCTTTTGTGATAATGCGATCGTTGCGCGGCGTCACACCTTTCGAACGTAAAAAAGTTTTCAATCTCGGAGGACATTCGCCAGAATCTAACAAAATTAATATCGCAGATCGCGGCATACTCCAGTAAGCTTCCAAAGTTGCTATTTCTTCTTCAGTGAAATCATATTTTGGCGCAATCAACGCCACACCGTTCACTCCTGCCGGAATCTCCTTCAAACCCGCTAAATTGACCGGCTTGAGCTGAATATTTTGATAACGAAGAATGGTTGTGAGGTTACTCCACGGTGAATCTTCTCCATCCGAGTCCACACGGGATTTATCTGCCAAAAACAACAAAGTCTTGGATTTTCCCTCTATAGCCTCAACCAGTCGTGCGGTTAGTAAATCCTCTCCACGAAACTTTTCTGGCCGACGCTGCCCCTTTTCATCGACTGCATAAGTGATCATCTCTTCGACAAGCGCCAGCGTGATATGAGGATTGAGTGCGGCAGCTCCCGTTTGCGCCTCACGAGTCACTGGAGCGTCATCTGTTGGCCTAGCATCGATCAAAATCATGTCCCTAACCAATTTCAAATTGTATTCAGCCGCAAACTGTTGCGCCCGATCTGTCGCGCGTATCGGATCAATGACTTCCAGCTTAATCTTTCCGCCCGATTTTCTTTCATACTCCTCAGCCAAAACTCTCACCCTTTCATATATTGGCGATGATCGGCGGAACACCATGATCCATTTCACGGGACGTTCGCGTTTAGTAACTTCCTCACTTTTCAAATAATTCACCGACCAACTCGAAAGACTGTAATCAGCCGTACGCGAGTAATCCGCACGCGAATAATTGTGTGATGAAATATAGTTCAAGGAAATCACCGCAACCAGCAACAGGCCAATCTGCACGATGGATAGAAAGCCCATGCCAAATCGGTTAGGTCTTGAGGAGCGGGTAGAAGTTGTTGCCATGATAATTGAAGGTCGCGTTTATGCGCGCCAACGGCGCAAATCGATCACTTGGTGAGTGAGGAATAACGTGAAAATTGCTACTGAGAGATAATAGATCGCAGGCCTCGTATCGAGTAACCCACTGGCAAAATAATGCAGGTGCCGTTGCGAGGAAATATAATGAAACAATCCTGCCCCCGAAAATGATTCACCCCAGATGACTGTTACAAAGCCCAAAAAATACATAATCACCAGAACGGTTATCGTGATGATACCTGCGACTATCTGGCTGGATGTTAGAGCCGATGCCAAACAACCAATCGCGGTAAATGCACAACCCATCAGAAATATGATCAGAAAACTCCCCCATAACGCTCCCTCAGAATAGGCAGGCGGTATATCTGTGATCCAGGAAAAGGCTTTGATCTGCAACAATGCCGGAATCCACAGGATCACATAAAAGATCATCGCCGCAAAATACTTCGACAAAACCACCTGCCATGTCCGCACTGGAGCTGTCAGTAAAGTTTCCAAAGTCCCACTCCGCTCTTCATCCGCAAACAACCGCATGGTGATCAGCGGGAAGATAAAAAGGAAATAAAACCAAAACAACGGCGTATGAAACACCACGTATACCAAACTGTCTTTCACCGGGGTATCCCGAAAGCCCTTCATCGCCGAGGATAGAGAAAGCCCTTGCATGAGAACCACGAATGCCAGCACCACCCAGCCAAAAGGGTTTAGAAAATAGGTGTTGAGTTCCTTTCTCGTGAGGATCCGAAGTATTCGCATGTGCAAGGAGGTTGAACGCCTAAAACGATTCGTCCAACCCAGAAATGCACTCAATATGAACTTACTTCCTCAATTCATCCCTCCATGCTGGATGCGGAGCCGTCGTAGGCAGTGCCGGCGGATTCCCTCCCACCACTGGCTTCTCACTTCTATCCCGCAGTTTCGCGAAGATCACCATGTTTAAAAAGTGCATCAAACCCAACACTAGTAACACGACACCGATCTTGCTGCTTAACGCCTCAAAAATCCCCGTCGTCCCCATTACCAGTTTGTCCAATTTCAAAAACAGAATCACGAACCCAAGATTCACCAAATAAAAGCCCACCAATAACAAATGATTCACACTGTCTGCCAATTCCTCCTGCTCATTAAAGCAACTTAATAAAAATATCCTGCCGTTCTTGTGTAGCGTGCGCGCAACCCAAATCGTTACTGGAACTGCGATGGTGAGATATATTGCATAGGTAATTACTGTTTCGTTCATATGATTTTTCCTTTCGACTACACAATACTTTCAGAATTTACTGAAAACAAGGAAAATAAGTAACGAAATTTTATGCGGTCAAAAACTGACCACGAATAGGCTCTGCACAGCGGTAAAATCGTTCTTTTTATTTGACCCAAGGCGAATATTTACCAATATCAGCCCCCCGAGTTGAGACTTAATCTCAATAAGGCACCCTTTAGTCGCGCCATGTCCCGCATCCTCCTATTTATCTCATTATTGAGCTTTTCACTCGTCCATGCGGAGTCAGAAGACGCCGCGGTTGTCGAACTCCGTGAGACGATATCAAAAATCGTCGATGTCCAAACCACGGAGTCTGAGGAACGCCTCGATTGGAAAGCCCGTAAAGACGAATTCGCAGCCTTACTCGATCTGCACGCCCGTGAGCTAAAGCTTTTAGATGAAGAACTAAGCAAGGCAGGCCAGTCCGCCCCAAGTCATGCCGAAGCGACTGAGGAAATCAAAACCGAAATAGCCACCCTCAAACAAGCGCGCAGCCTAACCACCGAGGCGGTTTCCCGCAATCTTCCTCGTGTGACCAGTCTTGTGAAACGATTCCCGCAACCACTTTTAAAAGAAGCCGAAATCGAAATCGCCACGCTCAGCTCATGGAAACCGACCGATGAGCCACGCGACGCCCTCCGCTCCATCCTCGCACTCCTCGCCAAGGCTGAGCAATTCAATCGGCGTTTCACCCGCACTACCGAGATTCGCGATGGCCGCGAAGTTGAAGTCCTCTACCTCGGCCTCGCCCAAGCCTTTTATATGGATGCCAAAGATCAAGCCGGCATCGGCCAACCCGGAGCTGAGGGTTGGGAATGGAAATCAAATCCCGGAATCCGCTCCGAACTCAATAAAGCCTTGGAAACGCTCGATAAAAAGCGCCCCCCAAGCATGGTCACCTTACCCTTGGAAATCCGCTAACCTGCAACGATCATGCCCTTTTCCAATCGAACATCCTTCCGCCCTTGCTTGCTGATTCTTGCACTCGGCACATCATGCCTACAGGCACAAACCGAAATCCCTGCTGCCCTCAAGCAAGCCGAAGCCGATCTGAAACAAGCCCTCAGCACTCTCGAAAAGAGCCGTCAGGGGATCGCCGCTGAGAAACCAAAAATCACCGCAGATTTCAGACAAACCGAACAAGATCTGTTAGAAAAACGCAGACTCGTTCGGATCGCACGTTTGAGCAAAGAAGATCGCGTCCAAGAACTCCGCCAACTTCAAACCGATCTCTCCACCCGCCGTCAGGATGCAAACTACCTCTCCGGGCTTCTGAAAGATCACGCACTCAAAATCACCACGCTCACAAGCCCGGGTGCCCCTGATCTTGAGATCGAACCTGAAACCATCTCCGCTGAAATCAACAATCCAACCGATGCGTTGAATCGCCGTCTCGCCATCCTCGATGCATCTGTCACCCATCTTGAACAACTCCTCGGAGGATCCACCACTCCGGGAAAAGCCGCTGATCCATCCGGAGAAATCCGCGAAGGAACGCTAGCCGCCGTCGGCCCTGTTTCCTATTTCATCTCATCCGACAAATCATCAGGCGGCGATATCGTTTCTGACAAATCCAGCGATGTTCCACATTATTTCCCTGGATCAGAATCAAATATCTCCGCACTTATTTCCGGCACCTCCACCGCTCTTCCGCTCGACCCCACCCTTGGCAATGCCCGCGCGATGGATGAAATCGATGGCGGATTTGTCGACATGGTCAAAAAAGGCGGCCTCTGGGTCTGGCCCATCATGTTCCTCGCACTACTCTCTCTAGCCTTCGGTTTAGTGAAACTCTTGCAATTCTCCCGCTTCCGCGAACCTACCGATGCATGGATCACTGCCATCCTCGCCGCGCTCCGCACTGGCGATCGCGACAAAGCCCTCCAACTCGCCAACGAACGCAACCATCCAGCCGGTGCCGTCATGGTGAAACTCATTACGGTTTCTGAAAACTCAGCCGACCTTGTTGAAGAAACTCTCTACGAGCAACTCATGGCCGTCCAAAGCAAAGCATCTTCACTGCTCTCCGTAATTGCGATCACTGCCGCCACCTCTCCTCTGCTCGGCCTGTTAGGAACCGTTTCAGGAATGATCGTCACTTTCAACCTCATCACCCTCTTCGGTTCGGGTGATCCTAAACCACTCGCCGGTGGAATCTCCGAGGCGCTGATCACCACCTTGTTTGGACTCGTCGTCGCCATCCCCGCACTCATCCTCCACGCCTTCCTTTCACGCCGCGCCCAAGGCATCGTCCAAACCACCGAACGCCTCGGCCTCTCCTTCGTCAATGGCCTCAGAGCCAAATCTTGATCCCACTCTTCCTTGTTATTTGAAAATTGATTTTTGAAATTTAAATGAAACACGCCATCCAACAAACCCTGCACGAAGGAGGACTCACACTCTGGGCACTGCTGGCACTGACGATTGCGATATATTCAATTCTATTTAAAGTTTGGAGATTGCTTTCTTCTACTAGAAATGCCGTAGCCGAGAAAAAATGGTCGACACCGACATTCGTAGATAAAGCTTTGCCATGGGAAAGACAGTTACCTACATCGCGTGAAATCCAACGCTCCTACGCCGCATTCGAGCTTGATCAAATGGCACGCGTGGAGCGTCGATTGCCCTTCCTCGCTGTGCTGATTTCTTCCGCGCCCTTGCTCGGACTACTCGGCACCGTGGCCGGAATGTTAGTCACTTTTGCGGGCATGGCCGCAGGAAATGATGCGCCCATCGACACCATCTCTTCAGGAATTTCCACCGCACTCGTCACTACCGAAGCTGGTTTAGTGATCGCGATTCCCGCTGCGTTTATCCTAGCCCTGCTCAAGCGCCAAACCGAGACCACCCATCTCGAACTTCAAAAACAACTCCACTCTCGCCTAGCCGAAAACTCTAAATTCTAAACTTTAAATCTCAAATTAAAATGCATCTCTGCGACCCTCAGCGACCTCTGCGCCTCTGCGGTGAAAAATTTAGAACCCCACCAAACTACTGCGCCGTTTCCGTCACAGCACCAGCACAGAAAACCCAAGCAGCATCGACATTTCACCGCTGATCGATGTCGTGTTCCTGTTGCTGATTTTCTTCATCGTTACTACGGTGTTCGTTAAAGAAACGGGAGTTGAAGTCTCCAAGCCCCGCGCGGCATCCTCAGAAGACCTTGACCGCCAAGCCATCCTCATCGCTGTCACTGCAGAATCCCGCGTCTGGCAAGGCGGACGCGAAATCGGCCAAGACGGAGTCCGCGCTGTCGTCGCAGCGCTGTTAGAAGAAATTCCAGATTGCCCCGTCATCATACGCGCTGACGCCACCGCACCCACCGAAGCCACCGTCCGCGTCATCGATTCAGCAAAACTCGCCGGCGCCACCTCCGTCTCTCTAGCCACCGAGAGATAAACTTTAAAATTTAAACTCTAAACCCCAAACAAAAATTGGATTTACCTCTAACTCTTTATGAGACTGCCAACTCACATCTCTATCGTCTTCATTGAAATTTAGAGTTTAAAATTTAAAGTTTTGAACCTTAGATCCACCATCATCGGCATAGCCGCTTCCGCAATCATTCTTGTGGTGCTTGGTGTAGCACGCTTGTTTACCACAGAACCGACTGCCCCAGATCTAACCGTTCGTGAAGTTGAAACCGTAATATATCAGCCACCTCCTCCGCCGCCGCCTATGGAAGAACCCCCACCGGATGCTCCTCCTCCGCCGCCTCCAGCTCTTACCGAAGTCAGCGCCCTTCCCGATCCCACCCGAGTGCCAATCCCACAAGCGCAGGTGCCGATGGATATTACTGCCCCGGTAGAAAATTTCTTCACCGATCTCGCACCCGCGCCACTACCTATCGCGCCAGAAACGTTGCAGCTCCGGCCTAATCCACCCGTCAAAGCTCCAATCAAACCCATCCCGCCACCGGTTGAGAAAACTCATTACAACACTACCGAACTCGACAGCACTCCACGTTTGCTCCGCCATGGATCGACGTCTTTCCCATCCTCGCTTTCTAACAAAGGCGTGAAAAGCGGTACAGTCATTTTCGAGGTCGAGCTCTCCACCACAGGTTCTGTAAGCGTCCGCAGCGTTATTTCTTCCACCCATTCAGAACTCGTCGAACCCGCCCGAAAAGTCGCCGCCAGCGCACGTTTTACTCCACCCACTCGCAACGGCCAAGCCGTCAAAGCCATCATGCGCTGGCCCATCGTAATTGAAAAATAAAGAAAAGTGCCAAGTGATCAGTTAACAGTGATAATCCTATGAAATCTTCCATTTCCATTCGCGTCCATTCGCGTTCACTCGCGGTTTTATTTCTCTGCGCATCCCCAGTCTTTTCCGCCGAGCCTTTGCCCCTATCCACCTCTTACTGGAAAGACGAAGCCTTTTTGAAATCCTTCAACGGCTCATACCGCATCGAGGCGCGCATCGAACCCAACGTCTCCACCGAGGAGCGCGGCATCCTCGTCGAAATCCAAAATCTCATGGCCGACGACAAACGCACTGCGGCTTTGGAAAAACTGAAATCAAGTGAGCTAACCAAAACCTCCTCCGCGTTAACCTTCAACCTCGCGAACCTGTATTTCGAAACTGGTGATATCAAAAACGCCATCGCTTCCTACGAATCCGCACTCAAATCTTACCCGTCTTTCCGCCGCGCACATCGCAATCTCGCCCTCGCCCTTGTGCGTGAGAACGATCAAGAAAAAGCTCTCACCCACCTCACCGAAGCCATCCGTCTCGGCGATGCCGATGGCTCGACCTACGGACTGCTCGGCTACTGCCGACTCTCCCGTGAGGAATTCGCAAGCGCCCTGCAAGCCTACCGCCTAGCGCAGGTCACCGAACCCAACGTCGCGGAATGGAAAGCCGGAATCGCCCAATGCCTGCAACACCTCAATGAAAAAGCCGAAGCCATCGCGCTGTTAGAGGAAGTCGTCCGCCAGCGTCCACTGGAATCCTCTTACTCCATTCTCAAAGCCAACATCCATCTCGAACTCGATCAACCAGACCAAGCCGTCAAAGCTCTGGAGCTTCCCTTTCGTCTCAAGCAACTCTCCGCTGATCCCACCCTGACACTTGCCGATCTCCATCTTCGCGCAAATCGGAAAGCATCCGCGCAAATCGCCATCGACGCGGCGTTTTCTAACAAAGCATCCCCACCTTCCACCTCAGCCATCTTGCGCTTAATACAAACCGCCAGCTCTCAGGAAGATTGGAAACTTGTGAAGAGTCTTTTCGAGCAAACAAAAGTCGAACAATCCGACCGCGCACTCAGCATCGCAAAAGCCCGTTACCTCATCGCCTCGAACGAAGATGTCTCAGCCGGTATCGCCCTGCTCCGTAAACTCACCGAGCAAGACCCCACCGATGGACAAGCCATCCTCACCCTCGCCAAGCATCTCGCAGCAACCAAACAACCCGAGTCCGCCGAGCTACTCTTCGAACGCGCCACCGCAGACTCCGCCACCGCCTATGAGGCCTACGTCGAGCTCACACGCCTCCACGTCTCCCAATCCCACTACGCCGAGGCCCTGACCACCGTCGACAAAGCCCTCGCCCTAAACCCCACCGAAAGCCTCCGCTCCTACCGCCAAACCCTGCAGAAAACCCTTTCAGCGGCGGAGTGAGCAATTCGATCCCTGTTTGTAAAACTATGAAATTGACTTTATATTTTCATAAAATATGGTTACCCATATGAAGACAACCATAGAGATTTCTGATCATTTGCTTTTGCGAGCAAAAGCACGCGCAAAAAAGAAAGGCATAACACTTCGAGCCTTATTGGAAGAATCCCTTGCAACTTCATTAAATGAACCCATTTCAGCACCCAAAATTAAACCCGTGATTTTCAAAGGCAACGGCCTGAGTCAGGAATTTGAAGATGCTTCTTGGGATAAAATTCGTAATGCCATCTACTGATGATTGCGATTGATACCAATTTGCTAGTATATGCTCATCGCGAGGATTCTCCATGGCACTCAAAAGCTTTGGCAACCATCACAGAACTCGCCGATTCGGGAGCTCCTTGGGCTATTCCCTGGCCCTGCGTGCATGAGTTCATCGCAATTGTGACTCATCCGAAAATATACAACCCTCCTACCCCTCTCCCTATCGCGCTCGATTCCATTGCAGCTTGGTTATCCAGCTCAGCGCTTAGATTCATTGGAGAAGGCCCAAGTTATTTTGAACTTCTCTGCAGCCTAGCCAAGGCAGGCAAGGTGCGAGGAGCAAAAATCCATGATGCACGAATCGCCGCGATCTGCCTGCATCACGGTGTAAAAAAACTTTGGTCGGCCGATCGCGACTTTTCTTCCTTCCCCAAGCTAAAATGTGAAAACCCACTGATTTAGGCCAAATCAGCCCTCATTTCGCTAAAAACAAAGGAAATTCCCACTCACAAGAGAGTTTACCCTTGCAAAGGACCTCCTTCTCTGGTTTCACACCCAGCCCGTCTCCGACTAACCTAAACTGTTTTGAGCGAAAAAGCCATGTCACCTGATTCTGAGAAACTCGTTTCTTTCGAGCAAACACGGCCCAACCCGCAACTACCCGGCTCCACTATGAAAAGCGAACTTGTCGAACAAGCTTCTGAAATTGTTACTGACCCACTGGTCCTTATTAACCTCGTATCCCAAAGGGTTCGTCAGCTTAACAGCGGGCGCTCACCTCTGATCCCAACCGTTCCTAGCATGGGCGCTGCTGATATTGCTCTTACCGAAATCATCGAAGGCAAGATCAAGCACGTGTTCAAGCCTATGGCGATCTGATTGGGATCAACCTCTTGGGTTGATTCTTCTAGATAATGAGTGCTGAAATCGCAACCAACCGCAAGGCAGGTCGGGATTTCAACATCCTCGATAAATACGAAGCCGGACTGGAGCTCAAAGGTACCGAGGTCAAATCGATCCGTGCCGGAAAAATCAATATTTCCGATGCCTTCGCACGCGTGGAAGGCCATCAGGTTTTTCTCTATGGTTGTGATATCCAACCATGGCAAACCGCCGGTGAATGGTTCAACCACCAAGCCAAACGCCCTCGTCGCTTGTTGCTGAACAAACGCGAAATCCTCAAACTCGCCGCCGAAACCGCCATCAAAGGCTGCTCCCTACCGCTGCTGCGGATGTATTGGAAAAACCGCCGGGTCAAGGTCGAGATCGGGGTTGGCAAAGGTAAAACCCACTCCGACCAACGCCATGACCTCAAGAAAAAGGTCGAGCTACGTGAAGCCCAGCGCGAGATGTCACGATTCAACCAGCGCTGAGCCTAAAACCCATAACCCTAAATGGGAATATGAACGATAGGGTCAACACGCCGTTGTTGACCGTGATTCTCTTGAATGGGAGATTGGAAGAAAAGTGGGAACCACGGATGGACGCGGATAAACACGAATGCTAAGAGTCTTAGAAAGAATTCTTCATTCACGACTGACAAAATTCATAAATCTTTGATTATCCGTGTGTATCTGTGTTCATCCGTGGTTCTATTTCTGTTTTTAGGATAACTCCCAGAAAACGTAGTTCCAACTGCGTTTTCTAAGTTGATTCCCTCTCGACAACGTTCAATCTAGCACTCTTCATCTTACCGAAATCTCATGCCAGAAACCTCCCCAGCGACCCTCAACGACGTGACACGGCGCTTAGTCGAACAACTACGCAATCATCCAAAACGCGTTGTTTTCACCGAGGGAGAAGACATTCGAGTCATCCAAGCCGCCGCACGCTTTGTCGCGCTTGAAGCCGTTTCTCCCATCCTTCTCGGCAACCCCCAGCGCATCAAAGCACTCGCCGCAGAACACAACATCCCGATGACTTTCATCCGGGTGATCGATCCGAAAACCTCTTCTGACCTTCCGCTGTTCATGAAACGCGCGGAAAACATGGCGCGCTACCGCGACAATCCACAACTCGTAAATGAGGAAACCATCGCACGCCCTCATCACTTCGGCTCCATGATGGTGCAATACGGACACGCAGATGCCATCGTCGGTGGCAACCAAGCAATCCCCGCCTACTATTTCCGCGCCCTCATGCAAAACATCAAACCGGATGCCAATGTCGCACGCATCTTTGGTGTCACCATGCTCGTCGCCCCACATTTCCTCCTACTCGGTGACCGCCCCTTGTTTCTCGCCGATACCGGCCTCATCCCTCAACCAGATGTCACGCAACTTTCCACCATCGCCATCGAAACCGGAAAACTTGCGCAACATTTCCTAGGGAGAGCTCCAAACATCGCCCTACTCAGCCATTCCACCAAAGGCAGCTCCAGCACCCAAGAAGCCCAAAGAATAGCCGCCGCAACCGCCCTCGCGCAAAGTCGCGTTAAAGATGAATTGTTAGATCTCGAAATCGATGGCGAACTACAAGCCGACGTCGCCATGGATCCGGTCGCAGCCGAAACCAAACTCCCCGACGCCGTCAGCCGCCTAAGTGCCGATGTGTTAGTTTTCCCTAACTTGGATGCTGCACACATCTCTCTGAAACTTTTGCAACACCTCGCCGGTGCCCAAAACTACGGCCAAATCATTCTCGGCCTCGCCCGCCCCGCCGCGCAATTACCCCGAACCGCCAGCGTCGAAACCATCTTCGGAACCACAGCCGCTGTCGCCGTCGAGGCGATCAAATATCATCAGCTCCATCCAGATAGCGATTTTTAGTTGGGAAAGGAACCGCGATTTTCAATCGCGACTGCAAACGCTTTCCATGAAACATCGATTGCCGAGCCTGAACCCAAAAAGGTAGGGTTGTCTCGCCGAGACGACCGATGATAAAACGGAAAGGCTCGATCACATTAAGCGAAAGGATTCTTTATCCGATAATGATGATGCTGTTTGTTCCTGTCATTATCGATTTTGCCAGAAGACTTCCAAACAAAGGAAGTTCCGAGCAAGACGAGAAAATTTAACTTGAGTCTGGTTAGAGGTGACGAGCTCGCTTGACAGGCAAAATAAAAAGAGTAAATGCCTAAATATAACGGTAGTGTTTCCAGAGGTCGTTAAAGAGGGTTAGGTAAACCCTCGGCCAAGAAAGAGCATGAACCGGACAAGATACGGCCATGATCCATCCATCGACCGAGTTACGACTCGTCAGCCCACACGTCGGTTACGGCGTATTCGCCTCACAGCACATCCCCAAGGGTTCACTGGTTTATGTACAGGATCCTTTGGATATCAGAATCACTCCACAGCAATATCAACGCTTGGATGAGACGAGCCGTCAACTAGCGGAGAAGTATTCGTTTCTCGATGCGAAGGGAAATCGAATCCTGAGCTGGGACGCAGCGAAGTATGTGAATCACTCTTGCCATCCCAACACGATGAGCACTGCCTGGGGATTTGAGGTCGCGCTACGAGATATCGAACCAGGAGAGGAAGTCACCGACGAATACAGTTTGTTTAATCTAGAGTGGGAAATGGAATGCGCCTGCGGCCACGACGTATGCCGAGGCATGATCCGACCGACAGATGCAATGATGCATTTCCGCTCGTGGGATAAATCGATTCAGTCTGCAGTAGCTATGATTCCTCATGTGGACCAACCACTCATTCGCAGTCTAGATGCTTTGGCTCATCATTCACTGAACGAATATCTCAGAGGAGGAACACGCTACCGCTCCGTGCGGTCACTTCTTAGAAAAGATCTGAAAAAGCCAAATCAAGCGATGATGAGCTGAAAGGTAATTTCTGGTTCTAAATGATCATCGACTAGAGGGGCTTCACGATGATAAGTTCCAAGCTACTTCATTCCAACCCATTCCATTATGAGCCGACTCACCGATAAAGATTTCTCATTCAAATGCCCCATGAGCTGGGATGCTATGGAAGAGACCGCGAACGGACGATACTGCAGCAAATGCCGCAAGGAAGTTTTCGACCTAACGAATTGTTCGACGGATGAAGTCCGCGCCTTGCAGGACAAATATGGTTCGATTTGCGGAACCGTACGGCTTGCTCAAGCAGCGGCGGTGGCATTTTCGCTTTCTGCGGCAGCATGTAAGGATAATGGCCCCACCATGGGCAAGGTCGCCCGCACCACTGGCACTCCGCGTCCCGTACCTTCGAATGTTATTGATTCTGATGCACCTAATGACTCGGAAGATCAGCCGCAGGTTTTAGGTGAAGTTTGTCCGCCAAAACAGGATCAACCGGCGCCATAGCCTGTCGAACCGATCGAGCCCATAAAGCCTCCGATGATCTTGGGAAAAATTTGTCCTCAACCCAATCAGAATGAAAATGCCGATCCTTCAAAAAACAAAATCGACATTTAAATGCTTATAAAAAAAGCCGACGCCCTTTTGGACACCGGCTTAATGATTTGATGTTAGAAGGATGATTTAATCCTTCGCTATGTTAGACAAGAGGAGTGACGGTCTCTTCAACTGCGGTGCCATTGGCTTCTGCCTCTTTGGCTTTCTCGTCGCGGAGCCAAGCACGGCGTGACATTTTCACGCGGCCATTTTCATCCACACCCAAGCATTTTGCGGTGAGCAAATCGCCTTTCTTGACGACGTCTTCGACTTTCTCGACGCGGCCTTCAGCCAACTCCGAGACGTGAATCAGTCCGTCTTTTCCAGGAAGCACTTCCATGAATGCACCGAATGCGGTGATCGAAACGATACGACCGGTGTAGGTCTGTCCGACTTCGATTTCTTGGAACATGCGGTTGATCATCTCTTTCGCGCGATCCAGTCCCGCTTGTTTAGAAGCGTAGATATGAACGGTGCCGTCGTCTTCGATGTTAATCTCAGCGCCGGATTCCGCTTGGATAGCTTTGATGTTTTTGCCGCCAGGTCCGATGAGTTCGCCGATGCGATCTGCAGGGATTTTCACGGAAACGATGCGCGGTGCGTGTGCGCTGAGCTCTTTCGGCTCAACGATGGACTCCGCCATTTTCGCGATGACTTTGGTGCGGCCGTCTTTGGCAATTTTGATCGCCTCTTCAAGCATGGCGAGCGGGAGACCCGGAAGCTTGAGGTCAAGCTGGTAACCGGTGACGCCTTCGTCGGTGCCGCAGAGTTTGAAGTCCATGTCGCCGTAGAAGTCCTCGGAACCAATGATGTCGAGGAGCATCTTGTGTGCTTTAAGCGTGCCGTCTTCGTTGAAATCGGTAACGAGTCCAACAGAGATCCCGCCAACTGGACGGATCAGCGGGACACCGGCATCGAGAAGAGCCATGGTGCCGGCGCAAACCGAAGCCATCGAGGTGGAACCGTTAGATTCCATAACCTCAGAGGAAACGCGGATGGCGTATGGGAAATCGCATTCAGCAGGGATCACAGGCTCGATCGAACGCTCGGCAAGAGAGCCGTGTCCGATTTCGCGACGGTTGATACCACCCATACGACCGCATTCACCCACGGAGAACGGAGGGAAGTTGTAGTGAAGGATGAAGCGTTTTTCGCTTTCGCCACCTGCGTAGTTGTCGAAATTTTGTTTTTCGTCAGCTGGGGCAAGGGTGGTGATGGCAAGGGCTTGGGTCTCACCGCGGGAGAAAATCGCGGAACCATGAACGCGTGGAAGCGTTCCGACTTCACCGTAAAGCGCGCGGAGATCGCCGATTGCACGGCCGTCTGCACGCACGCCTTTTTCCATGATGGAAATACGGAATGCTTTTTTCTGAAGGTATTCGAAGGCTTGCTCGACATCAAAGTCGGTCGCCTCGGGAGCGCGCTGTTTGATGGCGGCTTCCACTTCGTCACGTAGTGCGCCGACTTTTTTGCCGCGCTCAACTTTGGATGCAGCATAAATCGCGTCTTCGATGCGGTCACCAGCGATTTCGTAGGCGATCTCAAGAAGGTTATCTTTCGCAACGGTGAGTTCGTATTCACGTTTCGGCTTACCGCATTTCGCAACGAGCTCTTCTTGTCCTTGCACGATTTTGAGAACTGCTGCTTGGGCGAAGTGGAGAGCTTTGATGAACTCATCTTCTGGAATCTCGTCGGCTTGACCTTCGATCATGATGACGTCGGTTTTGTTGCCGACGTAGATGAGGTCGAGATCACTGTTCTCGCGCTCGTCGTGGGTCGGGTTGATGACGAAATTGCCATCGATACGGCCAACGCGAACTGCACCGATTGGGCCGTCGAAAGGAATGTCGGAAATCGCGAGAGCGGCGGAAGCACCGTTCATCGAGAGGATGTCGGAATCGTTGATGCCGTCCGCACTGAGGAGGATGGCGACGATTTGGGTTTCATAAAGGTAACCTTTAGGGAACAGCGGACGCAGCGGACGGTCGGTCATGCGGCAGGTGAGGATTTCCTTTTCGGTAGGACGGCCTTCGCGTTTGAAGTAACCTCCTGGGAACACGCCAGCGGCGGTAGCTTTCTCCTTATATTCTACGGAGAGAGGGAACCAGGTTTGGCCGGGCTTTACTTTGGTTTGTGAGACAGCGGTAACCAAAATGATGGTTTCTCCGCAACGGACTGTGACTGCGCCATCGGCGAGTTTGGCAAGTTTGCCGGTTTCAATCGTCATCGGGTTTGTGCCGACTTCAATCGTGGTGGAATGGATATTCATTTTTCTTATTTCTTTTACTTACATCTGAGCAGGGCAGCCCTGTGCCGCCCTAGCTATCAAGGTTTTCGGGACAGTCCCGAGGATGCGGTGAAAATCACGCACACCCTTTTTGCTAGGCAGCCACGAGAGAGACTCCCGTGGCTGCTGTTGCGAAATGGTTGCTCAATTAACGGCGGAGGCCGAGATTATTGATGAGTTCTTGGTATTTCTCTTCGTTCTTGCGCTTGATATAATCAAGCAGCTTGCGACGTGAGGAAACGAGTTTCAAAAGTCCACGACGTGAGGAAAAATCCTTCTTGTGGGCATTGAGATGATCCGTGAGATCAAGGATTCTCTGGGCGAGAAGGGCGACTTGGTAAGGTGAACTTCCGGTGTCTCCTTCGTGGGCTTGGTACGACTTAAGGTCGATAGCTGCTTTTTCTGTTTTAACGCTCATTATGGTATAAGGGATAAGCTCAGCGTTCATCGCCAAGCTGTCCTAGGTGCGCGGAATGAAGCGGGTAAAGGCCCCGATTGCAAGAATTTTTACAATCATGAGACGCAGAATCTAAATTTCTAAAAAACCTTCCGGCAAACCGCCTTCATCCTTTAAGTGCATTGACATTAAAGATGAGTTTAATAATCTACCGCAAACGTAGCAGTGTTCGATGAAATGCCATCTGATTTGAGCTAAATAAATCAAATCGCATCCTTCCGAAACCTGCCTCCGCAAAACCACATGAGAAAGCACAGCTCGAAAAATCGAATCCATCGGCACCATGTGAAGGTGCTCAAATCCGAGGTCATGTCTCCTCGGATTGCATGGTTCAATTTTCTCGATTTTCTCAAATTAATCACAAAAATCGCCGTGTTTATTGGGATTCTTGCCGCGGTTGGCTACGGCGTAAGGGAGGCAATTCACTACACTTTTCACCAAAATCCCGATTTCCGCCTCCAAGCCATCCAGCTAAACGCGAATGATGTTATTGATGAAACCCAGTTGGTCGAACAACTCGGCATCGACCTAAACTCAAACATCTTCGATTTCGATACCGATGCGATGGAGCGGAAATTATTGGAAATCCCGGCCATTCAAACAGCAACCATCGAGCGCGAGCTTCCTGGAACCTTAGTTTTTCACCTCGCAACCCGGCAACCGCAGGCCTGGATCGCCTGTTCTGAAGAAGGCCTGATGACCACCCGCAATATCGACCAGTTCCTTGTTGATCAAAACGGCTACATCTATCCTTGCCCGGAACAGCAGCTCGAACATGCCGCGAACCTCCCCATCATTCAGCTGAAAGCCGACCCGAAACATCCCATCGCGCTGGGCGTCACCTTGAAACATCCGGAATTCCGCCGCTGCGCCCATTTGCTCAATTCCTTCCGCACCATTTTCCCGAATGACATCCGTATCATTGAAACGATTTATCAAACCAATCTTTGGTCCATCAACCTTTCGACGCGCACAGGAACAACTGCCATCTTCGGGCTAGACGATCATAACCGCCAGCTCGAATATTTCAGCCAAGCTCTAAGCCACGCTCAGAATAAAGGTTACGAAATCGAGACGATCAACTTAATCCCCAAGCAAAATATCCCCATCACCACGAGCGGTAAGACAAAACCACCACGCGCTATTCCAGTTGAAGAAGTTCCCGTCACCAACAACGAAGAGTCCCGCCGAAAAAACGATCTCCAATCCCTTTTAAATAGCAACTGACCTCATGGCACGCCGCACCAAAATTCATGTCGGACTTGAAATCGGCACCAGTAAAACCTGCATTGTTGTTGGCGAGGTAAAACCCGATGGCGCAGTTAAAATTCTCGGTATCGGCGTCACTAAATCTGCAGGTGTTAGAAAAGGTGAAATCTCCGATTTCCCTCAAGCCCGTGCCTGCTTGAAAGACGCGCTCGCTCGCGCTGAGGATTCCAGTGATGTCGAGATCGGATCAGTCTTTCTCGCGGTCACAGGCGCGCACATGCAGGGCGTGAACAACCGCGGCATTTTCCGCCTACCTAACAATCACGAAGCCATCGAATTTGAACATCTTGAAGAAGCACGGGAAATGGCTCGTGATGTTCATTATCCCGCAGATCACGCTTCACTGCACACCATCGTCCGCAGATACTTGGTAGATGGACTGGAACAAATCGCTTCACCTATCGGCCTTTTCGCCAAGACTGTCGAAGTTGATTTCCACATCGTCCACGGCATCAGCAACCGCATCCAAAACTCCATCAAACTCGTCCGCGAATGCCCATTAGAAGTGGATGACATCGTGTTCGCGCCCATCGCCACCGCACAAATGGCACTTGATCGCGAGCAACGCCTGCGCGGCGCACTGCTTATCGACATCGGCGGAGGCACTACCGACTACGCTCTATACCTAGATGGATCCATCGCAGCATCCGGCTGCATTCCTGTCGGCGGAGATCACGTCACCAATGACATCCATCTCGTAACCGGCCTTCCATTTTCGAAAGCGGAAAAACTGAAAATTCTCGAAGGCAACGCATCGAGTGACCCTGCGCTCTCTGTTGGTATCGCCAAACTCACTGATGAAAACGGCTTCGCGGATGTCGAAGTCAAACGCGCGATCCTCAACGAAGTCATCCGCCAAAGGTTGGAGGAAACCCTGCTTCTGGTAAAAGAGCGACTCCCACTTGGAGCTGTCGAATCGATTGGGGCTGGCATTTATCTAACAGGAGGCACCTCACTGATGCGCGGCTTCTCAGAATTAGCCTTCGATGTTTTCGGTCGTGATATCTACCGCCCGGAAGTCCCGGAAAACAGTGACCTGGCTCACCCTTCCTTCAAAGACCCTCAATTCGCCACCGCGATCGGACTCATCCGCTACGCACAAATCATCGAAACTGAAACACAACGTCCTCCTGGCTTCTTCGGAAAAATCCTACGCTTATTCTGGCCCTTTGGTCGTTAACCTTCGGCCTGCAAACCAAACTCAAAAACTTGAATTATGATTTCTTATTCACGCGATCCAAAACAAGAGATTCCTACCTCATCCGTTAAAATTCTCGGCTTGGGTGGAGCTGGAGCTAACATGTTAGAGCGCATCGCTCTTGATAGCCAAGAAGGCGCTCAACTGGTGTCACTTAATACCGACATGCGCACGCTCGGGGCATCACTAGCTAAGGAAAAAATCCAGCTTGGTATCACTTTGACAAAAGGCCTCGGTACCGGTGGCGATCCCGAGCTCGGTCAACAAGCCGTCTTGGAAGCGGAAGCGGAAGTGCGTAATGTGCTGAAAAATCAAAAAATCGTCTTCCTATGCGTCGGTCTCGGTGGAGGAACCGGCTCGGGGGCTGCCCCAATCATCGCACGGATTGCTCGCGAAGAAGGAGCGTTTGTTATCGTGTTCGCCACCATGCCGTTTCTATTTGAAGGCTCACGGCGTCGAGAACAGGCAGAAACGGCGCTCAATCAACTCGCGGTTCTTTCCAATGCCCTTGTCACTTTCGACAACAACCGCATGGGCGAGCTCGTTCTTGCCAAGCAAGGTATCCATGAAGCTTTCGGCGCGGCGGATAAAATGATCTCCGAATCGATCAAAGCCGTGATCCGATTAGTTGTTAGACCTGGCCTGATCCACGTTGGCCTAGATGAACTTATCACCGCCCTCCGCACGACTCGCTCGCGTTGTTTGTTCGGATCTGGTATTGCCGATGGTAAAGACCGCGCTTCCAAGGCCCTACGCAACGCTCTTTCCAGCCCGCTGCTCGATCAAGGAGCTCTTCTCAAAGATGCTCAAAGCGTTCTCGTTCACCTTTCTGGCGGTGAGTCACTGACCTTGTTCGAAATCGAACTGCTCATGCAAAGCTTGCAAAAGCACGTCCCAGATCACACCCAAATTCTTTTCGGCGCCGCGATCGATGCCTCAATGGGCGATTACTTATCCATCACTTTAATCAGCTCTCTTCCCGAAGAAGCCTTGGTGAGCTCTCCCTCAACTGCCCAAGCAGCGCCTACTCCAGCACCAGTGACGCCCCCGCCTGCAGCAGCGGCGACGACTCCTACAAATGTGATGCCTACTACAGTGCCGGCACCGCCTACTCCTGAGCCTGTAAGACAGATCCCCAGCTCGGTCGCGACCCCTGAACCGCAACGGCCCACTCTCACACTTCCTGAAAGAATCATCATTGAACCTCGGCAGCCCAGATTAATTGATGAGATTTTTGAAAATTTGGAAGCCCAAGCGCCTAAACCGACTCCGACTCCACAGCCCGAATTGATAGCCCGCCCGGAACCTGTGGAACAAGATACGCTCAGTCCAAAATACCCAAACTATACCAAGGTGAAAGCGGACATGCTCCCCAAAGATGCCCCGCCAAAATCAGAAGCTGATCAGCGCCCCTTCGCGGAGCCAGAACTTATTCCACCAACATCTCCAACAGCTGTGACCCCCAGACCTGAAGTAAGACTAGAGTCCCCGGTTGTCACAGCTCCCGTTCCTGCTCCCGTTCCTCCGACTACTCCCGTCGCTCCCTCCCCCACGCCTCAACCCGTAGCTCCCACTCCTGAAGTAAGAAATGAACCCGTGGCTGCGCCACCAAGAGAACCCAAAATCGATCTCGCGAGTTCCTTGCAACTCAAACTCGATCCCAAACATCCGGGCGACCAAGACGAGCTATCATTCAAGAAAACGCCTCGCGGCCGCTTCGAGGGTGAAAACCCGAACGTAGTTGATGGTGAAGACCTCGATCTGCCTCCGTTTCTTCGAAAGAAAAAATAAGCTCCCGCTTATCGCTTCGACCAAACAGTAATCATCGACCGAGTCCATTGAAATTTTCTCGCCGTCTCACGAATCAAGAACGGTTCGTCGCTCTCGGTTCGCAGCTCAAAATCATCTGACAGGTGATCTTTAAGCCATCCCAATGTATCAGTTTGCGGCCAGTTATCACGTGGAGTGAAATCCTCCAACCACGTACATGGCGTCGCCAAAACCAATTCGCCATCTTTTTCGACAAGATCACCTAACCGTTTCAGCAAGCTGATAGGATTTTTCAATCGGCATAATAAATTTGCCGCATGAACGCGCTGAAATCGACCGAGATTTTCCGGTAAATGCATTGCATCTCCCTGCATGAATTCCACACGTGAGGGATCGACTCCTTCTGGCAGCTCGGCCTTTAGTTGCGCCGTCATTACACCTTCATCGTGCCTTGAGTAATCAACCTCTCTCTTGTTCTTCAAACAGTTGGCCGCGGCAATAAATCGATGAGAAAAATCCAACCCGATAACCTTTTCACATGTGCGTGACATTTCAAAAGTAGATCTCCCAACCGCACATCCCAGATCCAATCCTCTGTTCACCGAATTCTTCGAAAAATGCAGTGGCGTCCGCACCGCAAAATTTAGTGCCTGCCTCATCCCATCTGGCCATTTTACTTTTGGGTCTAGAATTTCCTGATCCTTACCGTAATGAAAAAGAAGATATTCATTCAGAATTTTCAGATCCTCGTATATTTGATTCATCTTTTTTTAAGTTAACCCCTTTGCCACTCAAATCAAGCTGGAGGCGGCACGCTTTTCAGGCAAGGCTTCTTGCCATGCAATTCAAAATCATCGTCGCGGGAAAGCCAGCTCTCACCTATGCTAAAATGGCGGTTGATGATTATCTCAAACGTCTAACTCGCCATGGCAGCTACGAACTCATCATCGTCAAATCTGGCGATAAGGAAGCTGTTTCCGAACGCTTGCTCCAAGCATCTAGTGGTTGTTACCGCATCGCGTTAGATGAACGCGGCACTACGCCAACGAGTCGTCAACTCGCAAACACATTCGATTCGATGAAAATGGCCGGTGAAGTGAAAACCGTCGCTTTTCTCATCGGCGCTGCAGACGGCCACAGTCCGGAATTACGCAGTCAATGCCAACTAACCCTCTCGCTTTCCAGCATGACGCTACAACACGAGATCGCATTGATCGTGTTGTTGGAACAACTTTACCGTGTCGAGACGATCCACGCAGGAAGCCCTTATCATAGGGACTAAAAATCTCCGCAATTAGCGGCGATGCTGATTCTGCGGCATCGCGCCTAGAGCACCACCGCCTTGACCTTTTTGAGGCATGTTCCATGGCAGTTGGCTCGATTCTGAGACAGGACCCATCGGCTTCTTCGGCTCTTGGTCAGCGCATGATACAAAGCAAAATGCTACAATGGATAAGATGACGAAATGTTTCATAGGGAGATCGAAATGAATCAGTTTGGAGCAGGCTTAGCTAACATCACTTCATCTCCTAGTTGGAAACGAACTCCAGGAGCAAGCGAACTGAAATCAATATCAGCAATCGTCTGAGTAGGCTCGATCGACGATGGCTTGACGGTACCAATCAATTTTCCATCGCGTTTGATGAGTAGTTTTGTATCCGGCATGAAACCAGAGTTTGTGCCCGCACCGATCACGATAAATCCCCAGTCATGATTTACTCCTGTAACACGCGCTTCAGTCTCATTTTGGGCGATGCGTAAATCACGCGCTTGGATGCGACCATTTTGGCGATCAATTTCTGCACGCTTATCAGCAAGTTTTTTCTCATCTTTAGCAATCGCCTCATCCAAATCCTTGTCCGTGCCTTGCTTGGTCTCAATCGAAGTCGTCAAGGTTTTGAAATCTTCATCAATCGATGCTAGGGTGACCTCGATATTTACTTGGCTAAACTCTTCCTTAACACCCGCCACAACTTGCTTCAGTTCTCCAAGCTTTACCTCTTGTGCAGCAAGTTTCACATCCAAGGCGCCTACTTGGTTCTCAATCGAGTTATTTTCCGCTTTAAAGTTCGCTACGCTGGCTTGCGCTACAGAACGCTCACCTTCGGCAACTTTTTTGTTCTCTTCTTCAATTGCAATTTTTGCCAAGCGATCATCAATGTTTGCACTAACCACAACGATTGTATCATTGGTGTCTTGTCTCAATTTTTGAATGGCTTGAAACTTTTCAGTCTGCGTGTATGTGAAATACGATGCAACCACGGTAGCAGCAATCGTAAGAAATAGAAAAACGAATTTCATGTTGATGGGGATTTTTTAGGAAACGGTGAAGTGCTTGGACTTGCTACTTGTATCTTAGTTGTTTGCTTTGGAGGGGGTTGCAACGACTTGATCGCCGACTCTTAATGTAATATCTGGAGCAATCGAATCAGGCAAAATGCTAGCTGACGCACTGCTTCTCTCTACTGTAGTCACCATAAGTTTTCCGATGACTACATCGTCACGCACGATATCTAAGGATGAACCGCCGGTTACTCCTGACTGGTAGCCATTGGCTAAAGTTACAAACCCCCAGTTTGGATAGATATGGCGGATTTTGGTTTTCAGGGTAGGCAAAGACTCACCTCGTCCGATGGTATCAATGTTGAATTTCAAGCGGCTCGATAAGTCGGCAGCACTGACGTTTTCAGCATTCAAATTCGCAAGCTTGGCCTCTTTGTTTTTGATGAGTTCAACCAAATCCTGATGTTTTACTTTCATCTCCTTCGCCTTAGGAACCAGCTCTGTGTGATCTCCAATCAAATTAAGCTTATTTTTTGTCTCTTCATATTCGCGATCATTGGCAGCGATCTTGCTGGTCTTCGATTCAACATCTGCTTTGAGCTTCTTGTTGATTGCCATCAATTTAGCTTCTTCTTCCAATGCGAGCTTCGTCTCTTCCTGAATAACAGGAATCTCTCTGAGCAACGTCGCCAACTGCTCTTCCCTCAAAGCCAGTTCCTTCTGGTTAATATCGAGGTTTTTCAGGGAAATGTTTTTGTTTTCAATTTCCAACTCCATCCGCTGGTTGTTTCTGTAAGAAACAAAGGCAGATAAGCCTAAAATGATAAAAGTAAGGATACCGAAAGTTGTTGCCATAAGCTTTGTTTGAAAACGATATTATCTGGAAGTGTTTTGAGACTATTAAGAAATTAAGGGACGGCAATCTCAAAAGTTAGTTTATTTTAAATTTTTATAGGCTTACTTTTAAAGCTTGGCTTTACAAACTGGCCACCCGCGCCAAGCGTGCGCGGCGACCGATGAAATCCATTCTCAGAGTATTTTCTTACCTCAGGCGCTATCCCATGCTGGCCAGCCTGCAGCTTTTCTGCGCCCTCGGGATGACCGCCGCCCTATTCGTCTTCCCCACCATCACTGGGTATGCAATCGATAAAATCCTCCCAAATACCGATCGGCACCCCGAATTCCCTTACTGGGTCGGCCTCACCCTACTTGCCTTCGGCATACGGGAAGCCCTTAATAGCGCCCGGATTTTCATCAATAATCACTTCGAACAAAAGGTCATCTATGACATCCGCTCGGACCTCTACGGTAAAATCCAGTTTCTCCCGCTCAACTGGTTCGATTCCCGCCGCACCGGCGATATCATGACCCGTGTCGTCGAAGACGTCACTAACATGGAACGCGTCCTGATCGACGGGATCGAGCAAGGGATCATTGCTGTTCTGCAAGTCCTTGGCATCGGCATCTACCTCTACATCCTTAATCCCGTCGTCGCAGGCTGGGCAACCCTGCCCATTCCCCTCCTCGCAATCGGGGCCTGGATCTACTCGACGAAAGGCCGAGACCGATATCGCAACCAGCGGGAAGCGACCTCTGACATGAACTCTTTGTTGCACGACAATATCGCCGGGATACGCCAAATCAAAAGTTACGCCGCCGAGTCCGTCGAACACACCCGCTTCAATCAAGCCTCCGAACAACTCCGCCAAGCCACCCTGCGAATGATGCGTTGGTGGGCATTTTATTCGCCGGGTATGTCTTTCGTTAAAATGAGCGGATATGTGCTCGTTCTCGCTTTTGGCGGAGCGCAGGTAATGAGTGGCGATCTCACCCAAGGTGAATTTCTCACCTTCATGCTGTTTCTCTCCCTGTTCTACGAGCCCATCGACAGGCTTAACTCGCTCAACCAGATGATCCTCTCCGGCAGAGCCGCTGCCGATCGCGTCTTTGAAATTCTCGACTCGGAAGAAGAACTCCATGCGACCGATGGTGAAATTTTCCCAGGACGCTCCCAAGGCAGTGTAGAGTTCAAAAATGTCTCATTCTCTTATCAGGATCAGTCCACCCTAGATGGCATTTCGATCTCCGCAGAACCCGGACAAACCATCGCTCTCGTCGGAACCACCGGAGCCGGAAAAACCACCGTTTTATCTTTGTTGGCGCGTTTTTACGAAAAGGATTCCGGAGATATTCTGTTAGATGGAACAGATATCAGTAAGCTCCATAAAAACTCCCTCCGTAATCAACTTGCCTACGTCACACAGGAGCCGTTTCTCTTTAACGGAACCGTTAGAGAAAACCTCGAACTCGCCAAACGCGGCGCGAGCGATGAGGAAATCTGGGCAACTCTAACCGCAGCCAACGGAGATCAGTTTGTCCGTGGTCTCCCTAAACTTCTAGATACCAATGTCGGAGAACGCGGGGTCAAACTTTCCGGCGGAGAAAAACAACGCCTCTCGATTGCCCGCGCCCTCTTGAAAGACGCACCTATCCTGCTGCTCGACGAGGCCACTGCATCGGTGGATTCCGAAACCGAACGCCAGATCCAATCCGCACTCGATCATTTGATGGAAAATCGCACCGCTTTCGTCATCGCGCACCGCCTCTCCACCATCCAAAATGCCGACCGTATATACGTTCTGGAAAAAGGTCGCGTGATCGAACAAGGCACCCACGAGCAGTTACTTGCAGAAGAAGGAAAATACGCCGAACTCTGCCGCCGCTCGTTTTTAGCGGAGCAACCTTGAGGGAGAGCTTACCTCATGAGTGCGGAGGCTTGCCTCCGCCAAAGAGAGCGGAGCTTGCTCCGCGAGGAAATATCTAGCAGCCCCCAGAAAAATCCTACCCGCAACGGAGCAATCTACGTATACCACAAGGCGGGAGCAAGCTCCCGCACTCCGGAGGCTCGGCTCTCCAACAAAAAACGCTCGGAGTTTCCTCCGAGCGTTTGATGAATTTTTGGCTGATAGATGACGGCGACCGAAGATCGCCGCTACGAATTAGCGGGAGTAAAGCTCGACGATGAGCTGCTCGTTAACGAGCGGATCGATTTCCGAACGCTCAGGAACGCGGGACATAGTTGCAACCATGTTTTCGCGGTCCACTTCAAGCCAATCCACTGCTGGAACTGCTTGTGTAAGATCGAGCATGCGGAGAGCGAGTTGTTGTGAAGATGGCTTAGCACCAACTTTGATCACATCGCCTGGCTTCACTTGATAACTTGGGATGTCAACGCAATGGCCGTTCACAAGAACGTGACCGTGGTTAACCATCTGACGGGCGGCTTGGCGGGAATTGCCGAAACCTGCACGGAAGCAGATATTGTCCAAACGGCTTTCAAGCAACTGAAGCATCACAGTACCTGTGATACCACGGCGGCGAGCAGCCTCTTGATAGTAAGAACGGAATTGTTTCTCGAGAACGCCGTATTGGAAACGAAGCTTCTGCTTCTCGCCCAATGCGACTGCATACTCGGACTTTTTCTTACGGCCTGCGCGGACGCCGTGCTGACCTGGTGGAAAATTGCGGCGCTCCAAAGACTTGGATGGACCGAAAAGTGAAACGCCGAAGCGGCGGGAGATTTTGGTGCGGGGACCAGTGTAACGTGCCATATTCTTAGAAAGTTAAGTGTTTAAAAATGAGGGATTAAACGCGACGCGCTTTCTTCGGGCGGCAACCGTTGTGAGGAATTGGAGTAACGTCACGAATTGAAAGAATTTCGAGACCCAAACCTTGAACAGCACGAACTGCGGACTCACGACCTGAACCATGACCTTTGACGCGAACATCAACTTCCTTGAGACCGTGACCCATCGCTTGACGGCATGCATCTTGTGAAACCACTTGAGCAGCGTAAGCAGTGCTTTTACGTGAACCTTTGAAACCCATCTTACCAGCGCTCGACCATCCGATCGCATTGCCAGACTGATCGGTCACACTCACAAGGGTGTTGTTGAACGTTGCGGTCACGTGAACGATACCGCGCGAAACGTTCTTCGAACCTTTTGCCTTGTGAATCTTGATTTCTTCTTCGCCTCCA
>JANOKJ010000009.1:0-8772 GCA_031419275.1 Akkermansiaceae bacterium
CTCATCGGTGAGCCGGGTGTGGGTAAGACCGCCATTGTTGAAGGCCTAGCGCGACGCATCGTCTCCGGTGATGTGCCGGATTCGATGAAGAACAAGATGGTCATCTCGATGGATATTGGAGCTATGCTGGCGGGTGCGAAATTCCGCGGTGAGTTCGAGGAACGTCTCAAAGCCTTTCTCAAAGAAGTCACCGATGCGGAAGGGCGTATCATTTTATTTATCGACGAGTTACATACCATCGTTGGTGCCGGAGCAGGTGAGGGCGCAGCCGATGCTTCGAATATGCTCAAACCTCAGTTGGCGCGTGGAGAACTGCATGCGATTGGAGCGACCACTCTGGATGAATACCGGAAGTATATCGAAAAAGATGCGGCCTTAGAGCGACGCTTCCAGCCAGTGATGGTTGGCGAACCTTCGGTTGAAGATACCATTGCCATCCTACGTGGTTTAAAAGAACGCTACGAAGTCCACCACGGCGTGCGCATCCAAGATGGAGCCATCGTCGCAGCAGCCGTGCTTTCGGATCGATATATCTCGGATCGGTTTCTGCCTGATAAAGCAGTCGATCTCATCGACGAAGCTTCTTCGCGTTTGAAGATCGAGCTAGATTCCATGCCGACCGAAATCGACGTGCTTGAACGGCAGATCATGCAGCTTGAGATGGAGAAAAAGGCTTTAGAAAAAGAAACCGATAAAGCATCCGCTGCACGTTTGGATAAAGTCAAAGAAGAGCAGGCAAATCTAAAAGAGCAATCATCGGGAATGATGGCTCAATGGCGTAACGAAAAAGCGATCATTGATCAGGTTCGGGTTGCTCAGGAGAAAATCGATTCATTGAAAACCGATATCGAGAAAGCACAGCGGATCGGCGATCTAACGCGTGCGTCGCAGATCACCTATGGGGATTTGCCAGAAGCTCATAAGCAACTTGAAGAAGCTCAAGTCGGATTGGCGACACTTCAAAAAAACGGCGCGATGCTGAAAGAAGAAGTCACGGAAGAAGATATCTCTCGTGTCGTTTCATCATGGACGGGCATTCCTGTGAGTCGTTTGCAAGAGGGAGAGAAACAGAAACTGGTCTCAATGGAGGCGCGTCTTGGCGATCGAGTGGTGGGTCAGAAAAAAGCGATCACCGCTGTGGCGAATGCCGTGCGTCGGGCTCGTGCTGGATTGCAGGATGAGAATCGGCCTATCGGTTCGTTCCTTTTCCTCGGTCCAACCGGTGTGGGTAAAACCGAACTTTCAAAAGCACTGGCTGAATTCCTCTTCGATGACGAAGGCGCGATGGTGCGGATTGATATGTCGGAGTATATGGAGAAACACAGCGTCTCACGTCTGATCGGCGCACCTCCGGGTTATGTCGGTTACGATGAAGGCGGTCAGCTTTCTGAACACGTTCGCAGAAAACCGTATTCAGTCGTGCTCTTCGATGAGATCGAGAAAGCCCATCCCGATGTCTTCAATGTGCTGTTGCAGGTTCTAGACGACGGTCGGATCACCGACGGGCAGGGAAGGACGGTCGATTTCCGAAATACGGTTCTGATCATGACCTCGAACATCGGTTCGCAATTCATCCTCGGTGAAACGAATCCTGAGCAACGTGAAGCAGCGGTCATGGAAGCCCTGCGCGGTCACTTCAGACCTGAGTTCTTGAATCGCATCGACGAGATCGTGATCTTCGATCGCTTGAATCGTGAAGACCTAACAACCATCGTCGATCTCCAACTGGATCGCGTTCGCAAGCGCCTTGCAAAACAAGGTCTCGGCCTCGCGCTCACAGAAGAGACTAAAGAATTCGTGGGCAACCAAGGCTACGATCCAGTCTACGGTGCGCGTCCTTTGAAACGTGCCATTCAACATCATCTCCTGGATCCACTCAGCTTGGACGTGCTAGAAGGAAAATTCGTCGATGGCGATGTGATCAAAGGCGAGATGAAAGACGGGCGTGTGGTGTTCACGAAGTGATTACTTGTCATAAGAATTGGAGATGATAATCAGTTATCTATGAGTCTATTTATCGAAAAGATTAGCAAGGAATTGGCGCTGTCGTTGGAGAAAAAAAATGACAAGTCCTCTGTATATATGTTTCCTCCAGCATTAGCTAATGCTTTAGCAAGTGCATTTGAACAAACCTCTTTTGATTCAAATTCTATCGAGGATGCTAGATTTGAGAATATTGATACCGCATTGATTGCTGGCGTATCACTCATTCAATTAGGATTAATGCCTGTTATGGTTCGTGAAAGTTGGAATTTTGGGAGTGGAATATTTGTAAGTTTGACTTTTTCAATCAATTATAGAGGAGAAAAAAGTATTCAAGTCGGACGTAACGTTGATGTTTTTACTAAAGATTCACATAAAGATTTCTGGCTAAAAATGAAAAATCTCCAGATTGCAGGATTATCACCGCAAGTTCGGGGTGAAAAAATCACTTGGAGTATAGATTGGCTGGGTATGAATGCGGTTAATATCAAGGAACTTTTATCTAATTTTGATGATTTTAAGCGATCTGATACCGAAGTGAGTGTTGGTCTCAAGAATATCGGAGAAGCCCACTTAGTTAACGATTTCGGTTACATAATGGTGTGCACTGGAAAATTAATTACTGATCACGTCAACGGATGGAGAATCGCACATGGTCGTGATAAGAAAAAATACGGAACATTACTTTTTGGTGAAAGTGAATGTTTGTGGATATATGAAATCACTTGATTAATTATTAATCAGCGAAAATGTGAAGGAGGTCTTCCAAAGCGTTCTTTAAACGCGGATGTGAAGCTCTGAATGCAAGCGAAGCCGACTTCTTTGGCGATGGTTTCGATCTTATCATTCGTGGTGGAAAGAAGATTCATCGCTCGTTGGAGGCGAATGAATGTCAGGTGTCGCATGGGGGAGCGTCCGATTTCTTTGATGCACATTCGACGTAGATGTTCCGTGCTGACACATGCTAGATCGGCGAGTTCGTTGAGTGTCCAGTCATGTGCGGGGTTCTTTTCGACGGCGATCCAGATACGCGATAGGCGTTCATCTAAATTTGAGGGTTGGGCAAAACGGATGACGTAATGGTGAACCAGCTCGCACCAATGATGAAGGGCGGTGGAATTATTTTCACCTGTTGTTTCGAGATGAAGACCCTTGATCGCATCGGCTAGGCCGTTTGCATTGAATTGTCCAATGACTGGTGAGATCGATGAAACGATGGGTTTGCGTTCAGGTGATTCGTCATAGCGAACCCACGCGAAGTGCCATGTGGATTTGCCGATACATTTCAGTGAGTTCGTCACAAACGGTGGAAGCAGGCAGGCCTGACCAGCGTGGATGGTCTTCCAAGAACCATCCACTAAAACGACACCTTCGCCGCCAAGGCATGCCAGCATGAATGTTCCTGATTGGACGACGCGGACGATTTCATACGGGCTGCGCGCTTCCAGAATCCCGGTGTGGGCGATGTTGTGAGTGGCGAGTAAAGGACAACTCGGCATTCCGCGCAGCCAGCCTTTTGTATCAGCTGCTGTTCCCAAAACCGCATCAAACCGAGTGCGACTACCGATAATCTCGATGTCAGCTAATGGGTTGGCGGGTTTCTTTTTCACTCAGAATGTGGATTTGAGTTAAATTCTGGTGGATGATTGAACCTTGGCTCAAGCTGATTTTTTGCGAATATGTGGATGATATAAAAAGTCAGCCATCGTAGCTTTGCCGCTTAGGTTGAATTTCCCTTCGATTTCATCCAACTCATTATGAAGTTCTTAATCCTATTCCTTTTCTGTGTGCAGATGGCCTATGCCGCAGAACCTCTCCGTATATTCATTCGTTCTGGAGAGAAGACGCATCGACCTGGCTGCCATGATTATCCTGCCTTTTTAAAGGATTGGACAAAACTCCTCAGTGATCGCGGCGCGAAGGTTAGCGGGGGAAATGCCTTTCCAACCAAGCAACAACTGGCGGAAACCGATGTGGTCATTCTTCATTCATCGGAATCTGGAAACATCACGGGTGAGGAGCGGGAGAATTTCGAAGCCTATTTGAAACGTGGGGGTGGGGTGGTTGCTATTCATGGAGGCTCAGTGTCGAGAGATCCTGCTTGGTATAAAACCGTGATCGGGGGTTCATGGAACTTCGATCATACCAAATTCAGCGAAGGGCACATGTCATTGTATTTCACTGACCGTGAGAACCCAATCACCAAGGGGATTTCGAATTTTGATCTCGAGGATGAAATTTACTACGACATGGATATGTTGCCAGAGGCGAAGATTCTCGCCGCTGCGTATACGCCGAAACCCAAAGATGGGAAATATGCCCAGGGGCAGCCGGTGAACATTCATGATATCCAACCACAGGTATGGACTTATGAGACGGGTGAGCGTCGCGCCTTCGTATGTATTCCCGGACACCAGTATGTGAATTTTTCCCATCAATCGATTGAAGCTCTGCTGCTACGCGGGATCGCATGGGCTGGAAAAATGAAAGACACGGATGCATTGCTATCCAAACAAAAGGGACTTGAGGAAGCACTGCGGTATCCCGTTGGTGGCCCTACGAAACCCGAGGAGTCGGCGGCGAAGATCGAAGTGCATCCGGAGTTCGATCTTTCTCTGGTGGCTGCCGAACCGCTGATCAATAAAGCGATGAATCTCGATTGGGATGAAAAAGGTCGTATGTGGGTGGTGGAGTCGCCGGAATATCCGAACGGGCTGCGCAAGGCGAACACGGATGTCTGGAAAGACAGTGGATCGGTGAAACCCGGTGAATACGAGCGAGAACCTCTGGACCGCATCAGTATTCTAACAGACACCGATGGCGACGGGCGTATGGACAAGAAGCATGTCTTCGCAGACAAGCTGGAACTGGCCACTGGTTTAGTGTTTCATAAGAACGGAGTGATCGTCTCTACCGCTCCAGACATCTGGTATCTCGAAGATTCGGACGGCGACGAGGTGGCGGACAAACGCACCAAGCTCTATACAGGCCTCGGCAACGGCGATACCCACGCGGTGATCAACAACCTGCGCTGGGGTCTTGATGGCTGGATCTACGCGACGCATGGCTACAGCGCGGGCGAGGTCACTGCGCTCGGCGCGCCGGAGAAAGGGAAAGTTCGCATCGGCTCTGGGGTGGTGCGTTTCAAGGCAGACGGGACAGAGATCGAAATGTTTTCCAGTAAAGGCGGCAACACATGGGGCTTGTGCATGACGAGGGATGGCCAGTGTTTCTGGACGCAGCCGACCAGCGGCACTTTGCTTTTTCACACCGTCCTGCCAGAGAGCATTCTCTCGAAGGGCAAGATCACGGGCACAAACAGCTTTCACGGGATGATCAGCGGGCAGAAGACCTTTCCGCTGATGGATTGGAAACAAGCGGCCTACAAGCAGATCGACTGGGTCGGATCCTACACGGCGGCGGCGGGTTGCGCGATCTACGAGGGTGGCGCATGGCCGGAGAAGTGGAACTACTCTTATTTCACGGGCGAGCCGACGATCAACATCGTCAGCCACTATTTCGTGAAACCCAACGGCGTGACTTACGCGTCGGAGAAGGAGAAAGGCCGCGAGGATACGGAGTTCATGCGCAGCAAGGATCTGTGGTTCCGACCTATCGAGACCCGGGTCGGCCCCGATGGCGCATTGTATGTGATCGATTTCTACAACCAAGCGGTGATCCACAACGACACCCGCGGCCCGAAGCACGGCAACGCGAATGCCGCAGTGCGTCCGGATCGGGATCATTACTTTGGTCGTATTTGGAGAATACAGCACAAAGAAGCAAAGAAGATTGAAGTTCCTTTGATTAATAAAAATAAACCGCATTCGGTTCAAGCCGCATTTATGAGTTCCAATGCTCATACCCGAATGACTGCTATTCGCTTGCAGCGTGAGAGTGGAGAAATGTTAGAAATAAAAAATGGCTCGGCAGCTATGGAGTCATACCGTCAATTTGAGAAAATCGGTTCTTCGGAAGATCGCCAAAAACTTTTTGCTGCATATGCTGAAGCGAAGGATGATTGGTCTCGGTCTGCGCTCATCGCAGCCGCAAGTAGTCAGTCAATGGAAGTTATTCTCGACTGCCTTAAAGCACAGAAGCCTGAGCCGCTTGCATCACTTGCTCAGAATCTCGTCCAAGTCGCACTGAGAGCTGATCTTAATCAAAATGCAGCTAAGCTTATCCATGCGGTGGCTAAAGCACCTTCTTCGGTTGATGGAGTCAGAATTTCAATTCTCAAAGAGATCATCGCAAATAATAAAGCTCAGCCTGATTTGAATAAGGAGCTAAGCGAATCATTGGTTGGCTTGTTATCAGATCCTAGCACTGGGTCGCTCATCCTGCCGTTGATGACTCGCTGGGACAAACAGGGCACGTTAAAAGAGTCCGTTAACAAACAGATCGATTTGCTTTCAAGTAAACTTGCAGATTCCAAAGTAAACCTAGCCGAACGCATCGCTGCTGCCAGAGCACTGGTTTCCGTAGGGACCGATGTTTCAGCTGATAAAGCATTGATGGTTTTGCAGAACTCCTCTGAACCACTGGAGCTTCAATCCGTCATTGTCACCGCGGTGAGCGAGGCAAATTTAACTGTCAAACTGATCAAGTATTTCAACGGACTCAGTCCCGAAATACGGATTCAGGCATTTAATGAAATCATCAAGCGACCTGCCGCATCCATCGCATTTTTGGATGCGGTTGATGCTGGAACTATCGATCCTAAACAAATCAGTCCCGTTGACGTGGCACGTCTCCGTAGTCATCCAGATAAAGGTGTTTCTGCGAAAGCAAATGCAGTGGTCGAAAAGCTTATGCCTGGTGTGAAGGCGAAAGAAGATATCATCGCGGCGTTTCTCCCTATTGTCAGTAAGCCTGGTAATGCAAAGAGCGGTAAACTCCTTTTCTCTGCTGCCTGCACGGTATGTCATAAGTTTGGTGAAACGGGCAAGGATGTAGGTCCGGCACTCACAGGTATGGGATCACATGGTCCAGCGGAACTGCTTGTCCACATCGTCGATCCGAATCGCGAGGTCGATCCGAGTTACTGGCAATGGAACATCACCACCAAAACGGGTGAAACCTTGGCAGGCGTCGTGACTAGCGAGAACAGGACTACCGTCAATCTCCGCAACCAAGGCGGTGATATGGAGATTCGCAAAGACAATATCGCAAGCCGCGTGAACACTCAACGCTCTCTCATGCCTGAAGGTCTGGATGCTATGGGCGCGGAAAATATTCGCGACATTCTTACTTACATGACCGATGCCTTTTCCGATCTCCCGCCAGACAGCACCTCTGCTACTGGACTGAGATTCAAAGAACCAAGAGTAGAAGGAGTCTTGCGTGTAATCATCGTAGGGGCGGGGAGTTCCCACAACTTTCCACGGGATTTCATCAAAACCGATATGGAGACTTTATCCAAAGTCCCGAAGACGGATGTGATTGCCACCATGAACCTCAAGGAGGCGTTAGATTCGATGCCTAACGCAGACGTTTTGGTCTTCTCTGGAAATCATGCACAGTGGGGGACTCCTGAATTTCAGAAAGCACTTCACGCATTTGCTGATGCGGGCAAGGGGATCGTTCTATTGCACGCAGCAACGTGGTCGCATCCTTGGGAGGGCTACAACAAACGCTTCGTTGCTGGAGAAACGAAGAGCCACGGCAAAGGTGACGTGGTGGCGGATTCCATTCGAACAGTCAAACACCCTATCCTTAAAGACGTGCCAGAAAGTTTCACCATCGCCGACGAATCCTACCACTCCGTCTTTTTTGAAAAAGACGGTCACGCCACTCTCATAGAAAACAAGCCCGACGGTAAAAAGCCTGATCCATATCCCGCTCTTTGGATTGTAGAAGACCCGAAGACTCGCATCGTTGCATACACCCACGGCCACGACGATAAATCCCACGCTCATGAAGCCTACAAAACCATTCTCCGTAACGCTGTGAAGTGGGTTTCAAAAAGATAAACAGTAAATAAAAACGAACCGCGGATGGACGCGGATGGACGCAGATAATGAAAGACTTACAAATACCTAATGAATTGACTGTTGAATGGTATATTTGATTTTCCGATATTTTTTATCCGTGTTCATCCGCGTTCATTTGACTACGCTTCGCTCCGTCCATGTCCGCTGCGCTCCCATTGTGGTTCTAATTTTTCATTACTCATACCGATAAAGTAAAATGTTCATCACACCAGAAACCTTTCCTCATGAAACCATCGATGGTCGTCATCACATCTGGCATTCCAGACCGGGTTTAACTCCAACCGATGATTTGCTCGTCGTTCACGCCACGATCAAACCCGGAGGCGGTCATCCTTTTCACACTCATCCTAACAAAGAAGAAGTGATCTACATCATTGAAGGCGAAGCTGAGCAATGGATTGAGCAAGAGAAACAGATCATCGGTCCGGGATCCTCTGCCTACATTCCTAAAAGCGCAGTTCATGCCACATTCAATCGTGGCAATAAGGATTTGAAATTCATTGCAATCATCACTCCGTGTTCATCCGACGGCCCCGTGCACGTCGCAGTCGAACATCTTGAACCTTGGAATTCTCTTATGGCTGCTATGTCTGTGGAGTAAGTCTACACGCCGTAATGTTCATCGCCTTGTTATGCAGAGCAATACAACCGCACAATCAATGCTTTCTTGGGATTTGCCGGATCAATTACCACTTCAATCTGTGCTCCGGGGATGATCGCCTCTGTCTCTTTGTTCTTCATGATGGCTGTTCCAGCGTGAATATTCTCACCATCGTGAATGTAATGGAACTCGACT
>JANOKJ010000010.1:0-5342 GCA_031419275.1 Akkermansiaceae bacterium
GCATAGTGGCGCTTTTCCGTCTCATACTCCACGTGCGCCGTGTTGATCGTGATGCCGCGCTCGCGCTCTTCGGGAGCGGCGTCGATGTCGGCATAGCTTTTCTTCTGGGCGAAGCCTTTCTCAGCGAGCGTATTCGTGATCGCTGCTGTGAGGGTGGTTTTGCCGTGGTCGACGTGACCGATGGTGCCGATGTTAACGTGCGGCTTATTGCGTTGGAATTGTTCTTTGGCCATTTTCTTATTGGTTTCGCTGAGAAGTTTCTGAGAAGTTTTTGCTAATGTATCATGGAGCTCGTGGGGGGAATTGAACCCCCGACCTCATCCTTACCAAGGATGCGCTCTACCCCTGAGCTACACGAGCAATTTGGATTGTTGTGAGCTCATCCTTTCTAACGACAAAAGAACCGCGTCCTGTCACATGTTGAGTGAGACTGGGCGCGGGACCCCTGCTGCTGTGGGGAAGAGCGGGCGGAGACTATCAAAGAGTTGCACTCTGTCAAAAAAAATGTGGTTGTTTCGTAAAATTCTCTCAAAGCCTTTATTTTACGGGATTTCGATCAATCAACAAAGCGGTAATAATGGCCAAAATAGGTAAAACCGCCCGTATTTTGAACTGAGCTCGAAATATTTATTACACAAATCAGAAAGGATCGTCATCGACCCACTCATTTCCGACATTCCAGACCTCAACGAGGTGTTTTGGGAAATCATCCAGAAAACGCGAGGGTCGGCAGAGAATATCCCCCGTGTAGCTTTTCGGATTCATCATAGGGTAGGATAAATAAAGCTGATCTTTCGCCCGGGTCAGCGCCACGTAGAATAAGCGACGTTCTTCTTCGAACGCCGCATCGTCATCCGCCTCCAAGATCCGGCCATTCGGAAACTGCCCGTCCACCAACCAGATCAAAAACACTACTTTCCACTCCAAGCCTTTCGCCTGGTGGATAGATGACAAGGTCACTTTGTCGTCGTCGTTATCGGCCTTTTCACCCGTCGGCTCGCCATCCGTGGTGCTCATTAAGGAGAGCTGGGACAAGAATTCCAAGATATCCTCAAAAGTCCCGCTGTATTGAATGAGTTGTTCGATATCGCCGCGCCGACCCTCGTAATTCTCAAAACTCTCCTTCAAATACTCGTCATAAACCCCTTCGAGCACGCTGAAAATCATTTCCGCCGGAGTCGCGAAAGTCCCGTTCGGAGTCAATTCGTCGAGCGTGTAGTAAAACTGCTGCCAATGTTTCACCGCCTTTTTGGGCACAGGGTAGCATGAAAAAACGTCCGACCACTTATCCGGCGGCTCGGGATTTCCCGATGTAGGATCACGCAACCATTTCTGCCAGAGCTTTTCCGCCACACCGGGTCCGCAACCCGGCAGCAGCTCAACCATTCTTTTAAAACTCACCTCGTCCTTGCGGTTGGTCACGAATCGCAAAAACGCCGCCACATCTTTAATATGTGCCTGCTCGAAAAATCTTAGTCCGCTGGTGATCGAAAACGGAATCCCGCGTCGGGTGAGCTCCATCTGGATTTCCAAACTCTGGAAATGCGCGCGATAAAGAACTGCCATTTCTGTTAGCTCTATCCCCTCTTCCTCCCGCAACTCCAACATCCGCTGCGCCACAAACGCCGCCTGACTGGTCGGATCCTCGACCGGCACCAACGCCGGTCTCGCCCCAACTTCCGTCCGCGACGATTTCAGGTTCTTCTCAAACCGCATCTTGTTCGCAGAGATTGCCGCGTTCGATAAATCCAAAATCTCCGGCACGCTGCGGTAATTGGTCTCGATCGTGTGAATCACCGATTCCGGATAACGTTTCTGGAAATTCAAAATGTGATCCACCTCAGCCCCGCGCCATGAATAGATCGACTGCGAATCGTCCCCCACCGCCATCAGGCTGTTAGAATCGCCGGCCAGCAGATCGATCAACTCACTCTGCACCGCGTTGGTATCCTGATACTCATCGACCAAAATATTACGGAAACGATTTCGATAAATCTCCAGAACTTCAGAATGGCCTTTCAAAAGCTCCACGGTGAGTTGCAACATGTCGTCGAAATCCACCGAGTTTGTCGTGCGCTTCTTTTTCACATAAGCGGCGTGGACTTTTTCGAGCTCGTCCATCCATTCGAGGAAATACGGATACCTCGCCACCAACACTTGTTCTAACGTCGCTCCGGTATTCGCGATCAAACTGTATAACGAGATCAGCACATCCGGCTTCGGAAAACGACGCTGCTTCGTATCGATATCGCAACCCGCAACCACGCCTTTCATCAGCGATTTCTGATCATCTCGATCCAAGATCGAAAACGATTTCGTGAAACCGATCTCCTCCGCATGCCTGCGTAAAATCCGATTACAGATCGAGTGAAACGTCCCCGCCCATAAATCCGCCACATCACCCGCCACCAAGCTCTTCACCCGCTCCACCATTTCACGAGCGGCTTTGTTGGTGAAGGTCAGTAGCAAGATATTCCGCGCCTGCTCGCCTCTATCTAACAACCACGAAACCCGATACGTCAGTGTCCGAGTTTTCCCCGATCCCGCACCAGCAATCACCAACACCTTGCCCGGAAGAGAACTCACCGCACGAAACTGTTCCTCATTCAGAGCAAGCTCATAATCAATTCCAGAAACTGAAGACGATGCCTTGCGATGAATTTTATATTCCCGTGCCATGCCTGTTACGACTCGTGCTTACGATCCGCCGCATCAGCCTCTTCTACTGTGGCACCATCATCCACCCTTTTGGCAAATGAAACAAAACGAGCGAGCTCGGAGCGCACAATCGGCAGCAGCAAATACACACCAATCAAATTGGGGACACTCATCGCAAACAACGACGCGTCGGAGAAATCCGTGGCGTTTGCCATCGATGCCGCCGAACCAACAATGATGATCAAACAGAAAATCACTTTGTAAACCCATGCCGTAATCGCCTTTTTCCCGAACAAATACTGCCATGCTTGCAAGCCATAATAACTCCAAGTGATCAGGGTCGAAAACGCGAACAAGAACACACATAAAAACAGAACGTATTTGAATGAGGTGTGAACGGTCTCAAACGCCGCAGAAGTCATCGCGATGCCCTCTTTAAAACCTGTGCCTGCAGCGCCAAGCACATAAGAATGCCCGTTGATTTCGTAATTAGCGGAATGAGCACCCTCGAAATTCATCGTCACGCACAAGACCAATGCCGTCATCGTGCAAATCACGACCGTATCGAGAAACGGTTCTAACAGCGCAACCACACCTTCCGATGCAGGACGTCGGGTTTTAGCAGCCGCATGCGCAATGGGTGCCGAGCCAATACCGGCTTCGTTCGAGAATGTAGCACGACGCATTCCCCAAATGAACGCAGCCACAAGCCCGCCAGTGATTGCCGCGCGTGGGTTAAACGCTTCAGTCATGATCATCTGCAACGCTGGAAAAATATGCGAGGCATTGACGATCAACACCAGAAGACAGCTCACCACATAAGTGATGCACATCACTGGCACCAACTTGTCGGTCACCTTGGCAATGCCTTTGATTCCTCCAATAATCACCAAGGCCGTCATCAAGGCCATGATCAAACCAAACACCCATTGGTTTTCGAAAAAGAACGAATCCTCACCGCCCGTGATGTTGATCAACTGGGACGTGACCTGATTGACCTGGAAAATATTACCGCCACCAAACGAGGCGAAAACACAGAAGATCGCGAAGAAGAAAGCCAGCACCATGCCTAACGATTTCATCCCCCGCTCTTCCAGTCCTAGACGCAAATAATACATCGGTCCGCCATGCACGTTCTTTTGGGTGTCGAAAATCCGATATTTCACACCGAGCGTGCATTCCGCAAACTTGGTGGACATGCCTAAAAATCCGCTCAAAAACAACCAGAACGCCACACCAGGTCCGCCGCTATGAATACCGATCGCCACGCCGGCAATGTTTCCCAAACCCACCGTGCCCGAAACCGCTGCGCTAAGCGCTTGAAAATGGGTGACGGATCCCGGGTCAGTATCCAAACTGTATTTGCCCCGCACCGTGCGCATCGCCAATCCGAAGGCGCGGATGTTGATGAATTTGAAGACGATCGTTAGAATCACCCCTGCGGCAGCCAACCAGAAAATCACCAGGAAAATTTTAAACTTCGCAGGTGTCCATTGTCCGGAAAACGGTTTGACCGTGTCGCTGCCTTTTTCAGCCATCCCTAACTCCTCGCAGTGCAGGCCGTCTTTGTTTTTGGCGACACTGACGCGCTGCCACTCGCTTTTCTCATCCGCACGATAATACCAAAGATCCGCTCCTCCCGGTGCCGCGAGGGTCAAATTTTCCGGCATCTTGGAAACCTTCTCAACGTCAATATCCGCAGCGAACGGATAGAATACCGCGTTCACAAAAGGCCCAGTTGCTTTGCCAAACCATTCATCGATTTTTTCGTCGAGAGTCTTTTCTTTAGGAACCAGAGTTGGGGAAGCCTGCGCTAGGGAAAAACCGCATACCAAAAGCGAGCAAAGGATAGAACCGAACCATCGAACTAGGGGTGAAGCTTGTCTCATATCCACAGAAACTGGCAATCCGCATGCCAACCTGCAAGCCACAATGCCAATTTGATTCACAGCCGCGCATTTTCCCTTTAGAAACCGACCCATGCCCTCGCTCAAATTCCCCCTTATCGCTCTTTTATACGGGCTATTTCTCTGTTGCACAGTTTCCGCAGAACCGCTCAAAACGATGACCTGGAACGTGAAATGGTTTCCCGGCGGATACGCGGAAGCCACCAAAGCCGAACAGACCGAGCACATCAACGCCGCACAAAAAATCGTCGCTGCCGCAGATCCCGATATCTTCCTCGCTCAGGAAATCCGCGACGAGACCGCTTTCAAGGCACTCATCAAAAGCAACCCAGATTTAAAAATCCATGTGATGTCCAAATTTTTGAATTTCGAGGACAAAAAACCATTCCCACAGCAATGCGCCATCGCATCCAAACTCGAAGCCCACAGCGCATCTGAAGTTCCCTTCAAATTCATCAAAAACCTTCCCAGCCTCAATCGCGGTTTCGCCTTCGCCGCACTCAAACATCCCGACGGCGGCCTGATCATGACCTACTGCGTCCACCTCCGCAGCAATCGTGGCAGCGAGGAACCGAACATGGAAAAGATCATCGCCACCACCCGCGCCGAAGCCATCAAACAAATCATCGCCCACAAAAATGAAACGGCCAAAACATACGCCGACCAGAAAATCATCGGCTGGGTCATCGGTGGCGATTTTAATTCCAATCACGACCGCCAATTCCCCCTCTGCACCGCTATCCAAGACATGGTCAAAGCCGGTTTCCATAACACCTG
>JANOKJ010000011.1:0-6010 GCA_031419275.1 Akkermansiaceae bacterium
GCTCTCGAGTTGTTAGAGAATCAGGGATATGGCTCGGGGGCAGGCACATTCCGAGCCCCGGCATTTACCGGCATTGCCTCCTACGGCGATGCCGCCCGCTACACTATTCCTATACTGAAAGGCTTTCTGAACAGCCCGACCACTGCTCTTACCAACGCCATCACCACGATTGAAGACGCCGTCACAGCGCCCGTCCAAGCACCAGGGCTTTGCGTTGCCAGTCCCCAAGTCGTCACCACCACCGGCGCGAAGGCGATCACCCTCAGCGGGTCCTCTACGCGCGGGGTGTTTTCTTTCCTCAATGTGACCCAGCCCGCGCATGGCACTCTCAGTGGCACTGCACCAAATCTAACCTACACTCCCACGCCCGGCTACACCGGTCCGGACCAATTCACTTTTCAAACCCAGGACGCGCTCACCACTTCCACCATCGCCACCGTAGGCATCGTTGTCGGCCAATCCGGCAATGGCATTTCAGGCGAATACTTCAACAACGCGAATTTCACCAACTCCGTGCTCACTCGCACCGATCCGCAAATCAACTTTGACTGGGTTAGCGGTTCACCGCACGCCTCGATCAGTCCGGATACTTTCAGCACGCGTTGGAGCGGAGTGCTTCTCGTCCCGGAATCCGCCCTCTACACGTTCTCTTCTCTAACAAGCGATGGCGTGCGCGTTTACCTCAATGGCCAGATGATCATCGATCGATTCACCGATCAAAATACTCACTGGACCGATAGCACTCCAATCCAACTGACCGCAGGACAAATGGTGGACATCACCATGGAATATTACGAAAACACCGGAAATGCCGTCGCTAAACTGAAATGGATGGGTCCGGCATTCGCTGGGCGGAATGGTGACTTCATCCCACAGGCCTATCTCTTTCAAGGCGCCGCCAACCGCCCGTGTTATGCCTTTGGGCAAAATCTCACTACAACCCGCAACAGCGCACTACCACTCACTCTCGGTGGCAGTAGTGGCAGCGGCGGAGCCCTCAGCTATCACATCCTCAGTCCACCTGCCAACGGCACCCTGAGTGGCATGGCTCCGAATCTAACATACACGCCTAACAACAACTTCGCTGGCACGGATAGCTTCACGTTTCTCGTCAACAATGGCACCAGCAATTCCCAGCCCGCAACTATTCTGATCAGCGTGGAAAGCGGCTCACTCACTACATTCTCTTGGTCCGCCGCCGTAGATGGAAACTGGAATGACCCCGCGCGTTGGACGCCATCCGCCCCCGCCGCTGTCGGACAAGCGAACTACGCACTCAGTTTCTCTCCCACCGGCACCTACACCGCCACGCACAACCTCAACAATGGCTTCCAGCTTAATCAGCTACATTTTTCCGGTAACACCACTCTAACAGGGACCCAGAGCATCGCCTTTTGTGCAAATGGCGGCACCATGCCACGCTTGCTGCAAAACAGCTCCGGAACGGTGCTGGTTAACCCGCCGCTCATACTACAGAGCACACTCACCCTCGCAGGAAACGGCAACGGCCAAGTCACCCTCGCAGGCATCGTATCCGGGGCAGGCGGCATTATCAAAGACGCGGCCGGGATTCTACGGATCAGTCAGAACAACAATACCTACACCGGTGGCACCACGCTCAATATGGGACGTGTCATCATGCCCGCAGGTCCTGGCAGCACCACATTCGCTCTGGGCACGGGTCCCATTACCCTGAATTCCGGCGCAATCCTTGAATTGGATCAATCCATACTAATAAACGTCATGAATCTCAATGGCGGCACCATCACGGGCGGCAATAGTTTCACCTCCACCTTTAACGGTCCCGTGACGCTCAACAACATTACCACGATCAATTTGGATGACACTGGCGGATTCGCAATCAGCGGACCCATTAGTGGCAGCGGCGGTTTCATCTCCACTCACTCTCACAACTGGAAAATGTCTGGATCTAACAGTTACACCGGTCCAACCACGATCCAAGACGGATCGATCGACTACCAAAGCGCGTCGGCTGTAGGACCGGGACCACTCGTCATCAGCAATGTAGGAAAAGCACATTTCAATTTTTCAGGTAATCGTGTCATCGCTTCACTCACCCTCGGCGGCGTGTTGATGAGCCCCGGCACTTACGGAGCATCTAATCAAGCCGCTTACTTCACCGGCACCGGCACAGTCACCGTGCTTCCATCCTCGACATGTTCGCTCAATCTAACAACCGGAAGCAGCCCCGCCGCACTGGGCACAGCACTCACCTTCATCGCCACAGTCACCGGCAATGCGCCCACTGGAAACGTCTCCTTCTACGCAGGCAGCACACTGCTCGGCGCGAGTGCCTTGAATGGTTCGTTTCAGGCCACTTTCACCACCAGCAGCCTTGCCAGCGGCACTCATGAAATCACCGCTCGTTACGTAGGAAATGCGAGTAACGCCACCAGCACATCCGCGCCACTGATCATCGAAATCGCAAGCAATCTCCCCACCACACCCGTCAACCTGATTGCCCAGCCAAACAACAACCAAGTCCGTCTGCTTTGGACAGCATCGTCAGGTGCCACCAGTTACCGCGTGAAGCGCTCGATCACCAACGGTGGTCCTTACACTGAGATAGCCACGTGCACTACCGCGAGCTACATCGATACCACAGTGACCAATGGCACCACCTACTACTACGTCGTGGCCGCGACCAATGCGTTTGGTAACAGCGGCAATAGTTCGCAGGTCAGCGCCACACCCGCCCTTCAATCCTCTAACACATATTTATCCTCATCCGCCACCTCCGCCATCCAAGGATCGGAAGTCACCTTTACTGCCACCGTCGCTGTCGCAGGTATCACTCCTACAGGAACAATCGTTTTCAAAAATGGTGGTAATGTAATTGGCAGTAGTTCTCTCAGCGGAGGTATGGCATTTTTCACTGCCTCATCGCTAGCCGTCGCTGGTCACATCATCACTGCTGAGTATTCGGGTGATATAAACTATGCTGCCAGCGTCTCCGCTCCCTGCGCCTACCTGGTCATGAGTAATGTCACTACTATTGGCACCACGATCATCGATCTTGGCACTAGGGTGGCAGACGGCGGAACCTATTTCAACAGTGGCATTCTTTATCTAAAAATCCCTGCTGGCACATTGTTACCTCGCTCCGTCCTCAGAGGAGTTGCATGGAACGTAACGCTCACAGCGGGCGATCCCTATTTAGGAACCCTCACCCTCTATTTCGCCGACAGTGATGGAAGCAATCCCGTTCTGCAAGTCGGTGGTGTCGGACCGCATGTGGACGGCACTGCTCCCTACACGGCTCCGATTCAACTGCCCTGGAATGCGGGTAGTCATTACGCCATCGGCACCAACGCAAGCACGAGCCTCACCGCAGCCAATGGCGTGCCAGCATTCGATCTCCACGATAAAGCGGTCTTTCTTGAAACCGCTTGGCCTGGTGGTTGGGGAGGAACGATTACACTCACGCATGATACTCCCGGTGCGGTCCCTGCCAAGCCGCTCAATCTTCAAGCCACGCCGGGCAATAATCAGGTTAGTCTAACATGGTCAGCCGCCGCAGGTGCCACGAATTATTTTGTCAAACGCTCCCTGTATAGCGAAGGCCCATTCACGGTGATCGCCAACTCCTCCTCCACAAGTTTCACCGATACCACCGGCATCCATGGCAGCAACTACTACTATGTGGTTTCCGGCATTAATGCCGATGGTGAATCTCTTAGCTCGGATCCCGTGGCTGCAAGTTACACCGGAACGGCCTACACGGTAAGCTATTCTATCAACTCCGCGAACTCCGGCACCGCGCCCTCCAACCAGTCCAAGAATCATGGCGTCAGCCTGACCCTTGCCAACAACGTCGGTAACCTCGCGCGCAGTGGATATACTTTCGCTGGATGGAACACCCAGGCCGATGGCCTAGGCACCGATTACGCTGTTGCCAGTATTTATAACGCTAACGCCAACATTAATCTTCATGCGAAATGGATCATGAATTTCAATACCTGGTCTGGTGGCAGCAGTTTCGGTGCTGACTCTAACAGCGATGGCACGCACGATGGTATGGCATGGCTTCTCGGTGCTGCTAACAAGAATATAAATGCAGTTTCCAGGTTACCTGTTGCGAGTTCAAGTGCGGGTAACTTGCTGGTGAGCTTTACCTGCCTCAAGGTCGCCAATCGCGGAAGCGCCACACTCCAACTCCAAGTGAGCGACGACCTAGGAGTCAGCGATCCGTGGACCAGCCAAGAGGTGGTGGTGCCTGACACCAGCGGGACCGTCAACGGCATTGTCTTCACCATCACTGCGAATGCGGATCCAAATCTCATCAACGTGCAGGCAAGCATTCCTGGATCAGGAGGCAAGGTCTTCGCTCGCCTCAAGGGTGTTCCCTAGTCTTGAATGGGCCTAGTGTGCCAGTATGGTTTCTAGCGTGAGCGATTTTTTATCGAAGCTTCCGTCTTGGACTTCCACAACGGACTCACTGACGAATGAGCCTTTTTCATCGTAGTGTCGAATGGCACAGGCGTGGAGTTTGCCTGTTGCATCGCTTTGATCATCGCAACGAAAACTTAGAAAAAGGCGGCCATCTCCTGCGGTGCCGATGCCTGATTTTTCGAGCAAGGGGGTGAGGTCGATTCCGATTTCAAGCGGACTGTCATCGCCCGGACCAGCGAGAGGAACTTGGCCGACGTTGTTCTTGAGGTTTTTTCCAAAGAGCGGCCACCCGTTGAGGACTTGTGGGGCGAGTTCGTGTTCAGGTTTCGTGGCGTTTTTATCGCGGGCGATACCGAGGGTGACTCGTAGATCGGAGCGCTTGTTGCAGGTGAGTTTGAGTTTCAGAGTGGATTTTGGTAGATGCCTGGAAACCTCGATCCGTCCGAGGAAATTTCCGCGCTGCCAAGTGGGATCGACCATCGCGCTGTAGAGTAGGTAAATTTTACCGTCCTTCGACCACTTCTTGCCCCATGAGTTGACGACGATGAAGGCGCCGCGTTCCCAATCTGTTAGAGTGACTTTGCCATCACTGTTGATATCGATGTCGTTGGTAATTTTTCCATCGCCATTCACATCGAATCCGACTTGGTCATCGTATCCCGCGCAAGTGATGCCATGCCCGTAACCGCTTGGCCCCCAACGGATCCAAAGTTCATCGCCCGCAAGATATTCTCCCTCAGGAATAGTCTTGGTGACTTTTTCTAACTCTCCCATTCGTCCATCGAGCGCTAGTAATCCACCGATGGTTTCTTTGCCTGCTTGGGGTTGATTGCGGTCAAAGAGCCAGCCGCGAGCTTCGTTGATTTGTGAGATGGTGGCGACTGGGGTGTAGCGGTAGCCGGCGACACGATACTCCATCGCTTCGCGCCAGATGGCGTAACCATTCGCCCACGAGCCGATCTTGTCTTCGTCTCCTTCCACGCGTCCGTAGGATTTCACAGTGGGAATTCTGATCTGCTTGGCTGTTTCCCAGCCATGATGCGCTTCGGATCCTTGTGCACTATTGGCTGCATTGCACATATTCCATGAAAAATCGGCGGGGAATTGTGTGGCCGTTGTGCTGGCCACGGTGCCATTCAGGACGTTCATCTCATAGGTGAACATCGAGGCAACCGACGTGAACTGACCACAGGCTCCTCCTTTCTGTCTGTAGATCGGTGGGAACTGCGGGCGAGTGGAGTTATCGACGCGCGATGGCAAGCGGCTGAGGTCAACTTTCGTTTCTCCAACATCAGGGCCTTTCGCATCGCTCCAGGTGTTGTAGTTTTCACCCATTGATGGAGGGCGGGAAAACGGTTTAGGGTAGGCGGCGCTTGCAGGGCTGTCCGCATCGTCTGCCATGATCGTGGAGATGGTTCCCGAAATAAAGATGAGAAAAGCGAGCGTGGGGTATCGAGAATAAGGAGGCATCGGGAAACTCTATGGATATGGGATGGATGGGCCGGACCGCGGTCTATCGTAGCGTGATGTTCGCATCAAGGTTGAGGAGGGCTTGGGCGAGGGTGGTGAAGGTGGCGAGTTCGGTTTTGTCTAGGGC
>JANOKJ010000012.1:0-41603 GCA_031419275.1 Akkermansiaceae bacterium
CGAGAGCGGTCGATACTCTTATCTTACAACAGCATTGCGCAATGTGAGGTAGCTCTGGTATTCCGCCAAGGTGACTTCGCCGTCTTTGTTGATGTCAGCTTCGTTAAAGGAAGCGCAGGCCAACTCGATGGTGTTCAATACCTTCGCGGTATCCTTTAACGAAGCTGACATCAACAAAGACGGCGAAGTCACCTTGGCGGAATACCAGAGCTACCTCACATTGCGCAATGCTGTTGTAAGATAAGAGTATCGACCGCTCTCGCCTTTTCCACCTGTTCCAAAAACCATTCCTCTTATCCACCCAAAATTATGAAAAAAATCATTCGTTCCCTCGTTGCCATCGCCCTCGGTGCATCTGCCCTCTTTCTGAGTTCCTGTGCTTCGGGTTCGCGCTCCGGCACTTCATTCTCATTTGATCCACCGGCCAAGAAGGTAAGTAATCCTTCCGCCGTGAAAGTTCATATCAGCACCGGTGCAGGAAAGATCTATGTGACGGAAGGAAGCGAAGTTCTTCTGGCCTCTCCCATCGGTGTTGGAACAAGCGCAAGTCCTACACCGAAAGGTAATTTTAGAATCGACTCAAAAACCCGCCATCGCCGCCGCCAAGGCAATCCTGGCGCGGGCTATCCAATGACTTATTGGATGTCATTCCATAGTCCTGCCTATGGAATGCACTGGGGATTTGTGAAGCCATATCCATCCACTCATGGTTGTGTCCGCATGCCGCTCAATACAGCCCGCAAGGTGTTTGATATGACCCGGGTGGGAACCCCTGTGAACGTGGCCGCTTCCCAGCCATGGGACTCCACCGTCGGCGCATCTCTTCCGCGTTTGGATGATGGTCCGCTCCCCAATCCACCAGATTCTTATCTGCAAAGCAGCAAGGTTTTTGCCGACCATGAAAAAGGCAAGATGTGGAATTTCAACTGATCGCTAGAGCTCTTCAAGCGGTTATCGTCTTTTCGAAAAAAGTCTGAATCCGGTTTTGGATCAGGGGTCATTTTTGATGCATAAGTCATTGTGCGTATCATGGCGCTTGCGAAGACGATGATAATGAAGATAAAACACCGACCGTAACCACGGCCTACCTTTTTCAATGAAAATTACGCATGAAACAACGAAGCTAGCGATCGTTTGTGCGGGAGGAGGCACTGGTTGCTCATACTCTGGCGGAGCTCTCACAGCTCTCGCTAAGGAGCAAGGTCTATTGCAGCCAGACTACATGATCGCGGCATCAGGAAGCGCTGGATCGGCCATGTATTATCTTACCGGTCAATACGAATGCATTCGTCGGACTTGGACAAAGCATATCTGTTCGCCTCGGTTCCTCTCGTTCAAGCGGATACGTAAGATGATGGATGTAGACTACCTTGTGGATACAATTATTGGAAAATTAGAACCATTGGATTTAGTTAAACTCGCAAGCATCAAAACGCGTTATTTCATTGCGGTTAAAAATGTTGCTACGGGAAAAGGTCTTTATATTTCTTGTCGTGAAAAACTAAACATCCACGAAGTCCTCCGGGCGACCAAGGCGCTACCGTTTTTTTACGGGAAGAAAGTAAACATTAGCGGTGAATATTTTTCTGATTCCGCCTTCATTATCACCAAGGAGCATAGTGTTGCAAAAGCGATTGAACTTGGAGCGACGCATATTCTCGTCCTTGAGATTCACTCCCGTAACAATACCCGTTTCCAATCGCTTGCCAAAAAAATGGTTTCCCATTTAAGTGCTAAAATAACAAATCATACTCCAGAGTCAAATGGGGTGAAAATTTTCCGCCTAGGCCCTGATAAAAATCCAGCTCCAGCGGTTACTCGTAATCCTAAACTGCTGACGGCCTCATTTGATAAAGGCTATAATAATGTGCGCGACAACGCCGAACTTCGTGCGTTTTTAGAGCCATTCATCAAACCTCTAGTTCATTGATTATGCATCAATAATAGATCATCATTTTTTGTTTAAATACTATGAAGCATGTTAATTTAGCTAAATCGATCAAGGAGAGTGATTCGGATTTTCTAAAAAGTTTCCCAGATTTTATTGTGCGTTGGCTTGAAAAAATCATAAAACAAGAAGAAATGAACGCCATTCTTGATAGGCACATTCATTGTGAGGGAGTCGAATTTCACCGTGCCATAGTCAAGGAATTCAACATTACAATAGATGTTGAAGGGCTCGAAAATCTACCCGAAAAGCGGAAATGCTTCTTTGTATCGAACCATCCGTTTGGAGTGATTGATGGGTTGCTTCTCACTAAAACGGTAATTGAAAAATACGGAACGATAAAAGCGATCGGCAATGAATCGTTTCACTTTGTTCAGAACCTGCGTCCGTATATTGCGCTCGTAAATCCTTACGGAATGAGTCCGAGAAAATATGTTACTGAGTTAGAGAAAATTTATCAGTCAGACGTAGCTATTACTCATTTTCCAGCGGGACATGTTTCACGCCGTTATAAGGGTAAGGTTCTGGATAGGGAATGGCAAAAAAGCGTTATAACTCGTGCTATTTCGTGTCAGAGAGACATTGTTCCATTTTACTTTCATGGGGGTAATTCTAATCTGTTTTATAATATAAATTTAATCCGTAGGATGTTAGGAATTAAATTAAATATCGAACTCGCACTTCTGCCTCGTGAGATGTTGTTAAAACAAAATAAAACCGTACGATTTACCATAGGAAAACCAATTCCCTGGCAAACATTCGACTCCACGTATACTCATGTCCAATGGGCACAAAAAGTGAGGGAACATGTGTATAAAATGGCTGGAAAAGATGGCAGTAAAATCGATTTCTAAAAGAAAATCTTAGCATTGTAGCTTGGAGAGCTATGAAAGGCGCGTATGAATTTACCGTCAAAATTAGAAGCGACCATGGCGACATTGTCGTTACATCGCGCTTTCTTCTCTGCTAATACGCTCGGGGCATTTTTACTTGTTTGCCCCCCATTTTCCCTTCCATAGAATCGCACTTTAGTGTATTCCTTACACTTGGTGAAAAAGTAAATCCCAGATTAAAATGAAAACCATACCCAACATCACAAAAGTCATTTCATCAAGTGTCGTAACGATGGCACTGTGCGTTTGTTTCATTTCGGCTCAGCACCTATCAGGTCAGAGTGCCGACGTCTTTGAATTACTACCAGGGGCAAACGAAGTCACGGCTTCCAGTAATTTAGTAAAATCTCAATCAGACATTACACTTTTAAAATCAAAGCCCTCTCGGTTCGCCGTTGGAAATATTGAATTATACACGGCAGCTCGTATCTCAGATCTATCGATGAAAAGTCGCGCTACGGATCCCTTTGGGATATTTCAGAATCCAGTTATCAAGACTGGGCACGGTCCAGGCATAACCAAGCCGCTTGGGGACAACCTTCCTCGCCCTCTACTAGCGGAAATCGTCAAAAAAATGAAGGTTACTGCCATCATGATTAAGGAAAAGAGCTTTTTATCTGAGGGCCGAGTGTTTAAGGAATCGGGAGTCGTCACCGTTGATTTCCAAGATAGGCTGAATCGCTTGAAAATATTGAGAGTCGAAGCAACGCAAATCCTTTTCAAAGACATGGATACAGGCATGGAAGCGATGCTTAGAACGGACATTTTACCACATGGAGTGGATGTCGGTGGAGTTCAATTTAAACCTGCTGGATGGGTTGATCCCGATGAAAATCTACCCATAATTTTAAGAAATTGAGAGCTAGCTTAGGGATTTTTCCTGAAACTTGGCTTGATTCCTGAGATTTCACGGTTAAAAACGCCGCCCCTCGCGTTACCGTGAGTTTTTTCAGCATGTCCAACAGTCTTAAAATCGCGATTCCGAAAGGTAGCCTGCAAGAGCCGACAATCGAGCTCTTCGCCAAGGCTGGCTATGAAATTTATGTTTCATCGCGTGGATATCGTCCGGCATCGAATGATTCGGAGCTCGATATTTATCTGATCCGCGCTCAGGAAATCGGCCGTTATTTGGGACAAGGTTTCATCGATTGCGGAATCACCGGCTTGGACTGGGCTTCCGAAGGCGGTGCGGATCTTGTCGATTTCGCTGAGCTACCTTACTCCCGTGCCACGACTCACCCGACCCGTTGGGTATTGGTGGTGCCTGAAGATTCGCCGATCCAGAAACCTCAGGATCTCGAAGGAAAACGCATCGCGACGGAAGGTGTTGGAATCACCCAGCGCTACCTCGATAAACTCGGAATCAAAGCCGAAGTCGAATTTTCCTGGGGCGCAACCGAAGTGAAAGTGCCTGATTTGGTCGATGCCATCGTCGATGTCACCGAGACCGGATCGTCGCTGAAAGCGAATCGCCTTCGTATCGTTGACACCTTGCTCACTTCTTTCCCGCATTTTTATTCCAGCCAAGCCGCAGCAGCCGATCCATGGAAGCGCGAGAAAATGGAGCGCATCACCATGTTGCTGAAATCCGCTTTGTGCGCTCGCGACAAAGTTGGCCTAAAAATGAACCTTCCAGCAAATCGTCTCGACGAAATGCTCGCCAAATTGCCATCGCTTCGCCGCCCAACGATTTCACCGCTTTCGGAAGAAGGTTGGGTTGCGGTAGAAACCGTGATTGACGAGATACTCGTTCGAGACATGATCCCCGACCTCAAGAACCTTGGGGCAGAGGGGATCATCGAATATCCTCTCAACAAACTTGTCCTCTAATTTTCATTGAACACCAACCCCGTATAATACCATGGGCTCCATTAAGAAACGCCGTAAAACAAAGATCAACAAGCACAAGCGCAAAAAGCGCATGAAGCAGAACCGCCATAAAAAGCGTCTCCGCTACAAGTCCTAGTCCGCTAGGGTGTGTGAACCACACGTATTTTTGATCATCGCCGGAAACCTGTTTTTTCAAGACGGGTTTCCGGCGTGCTTTTTTAGTTATGTGGATGAAGAGAATTTTAACCACGAATTGCGCGAATGAGACGGGGGTTCATGGAAGAAGGTTTCACCACAATGGGAGTGAAACGGACATGGACGAACAATCTCTCAATTCCTGAGTCAAAGACACAGAGACCACGGAGAGATATCTAAAGTATTTCTCATTCATTTTCCAAACCTCTGTGTTCTCTGGGCCTCTGTGGTAAAGAATACTGATTTTTAAATTGGATTTCGTAATTCGGGTTTAAGTAGATAAAAGAAACGCGATGGCACTGCAGGTGATACCGGATTTTCGGGTGATTGATGAGAGCGATGATTGGGTAGTCGTGGACAAACCCGCGCCGCTCATTGTGCATCCGGCGAATCAGAAACCCGAGCCAACTCTGTTAGGTGGGCTGGAAAACCTCTACTCGTATGAGATGGAGAACGGTGCTTGTTTGGGAATCATCACGCGCTTGGATCGGGAAACCAGTGGCATCGTTTTGTGCGCGAAGCACACCGCCGCCTCGCGTGAGCTAGGGATGATTTTTGAACGACGTGAGGCAAAAAAAGAATACCTCGCGATTGTTTCCGGTTGGCCGGAGCAGGATCGCTGGGAATGCGAGGCGCCGATCTGTCGTGCCGGCGAACTTGGGCCGAGTGATATCTGGGTGCGGCAAGTGGTCGATGCTTCGGGGAAAGATTGCACAACGGGATTCGCGGTGGAGCGTCGATTTGAACGAGATGGTAGGCAATTTAGTTTGGTACGTTGTTTTCCGAAAACTGGGCGAATGCATCAGATCCGTGTGCATCTTGCGTTCTGTGGGTTTCCGATTGTCGGCGATAAAATTTACTCGGGTGATGGCAGCGAGTATCTCGAATGGATGGCGCAGGATTGGAATGAATCTCTGGCAAAACGTTTGTTGCTGCCGCGTCAGGCATTGCATGCGGCGAAGCTAACCATTCCGTGGGACGGTGCGGAAATATCTTGGGAAGCGGAGTTGGCGAGAGACTTGGTGGATTTCATCGAGGGTCGCGAAGTGGATTTCATGTCAGGCGTTGTCATCTGGAGCAGGAAAGGTTAAAGATCATGCATGGCTGACCTGCGTGAGATCGTAACCTTTCTGGATCGTGAACTGAAAACCTTGGAAATTCGGGATTATCCGGGCGCGTTTAATGGCTTGCAGTTAGAAAATAATGGCACGGTGAATCGAGTGATTTCCGCGGTCGATGCCTCGCTCGCAGTGATTGAAGATGCGGCGAAGGAAGGTGGGCTTCTGTTAGTGCATCACGGCATGTTTTGGCAGGGAGCACAAAAAATCACCGGCCCGTATTTTCAGAAACTCAAAGCAGCAATCGATGGGAATCTCGCAATTTACTCCTCGCATCTGCCATTGGATTTCCACCCGGAAATCGGCAACAACATCCTGCTCGCCCGGGCGATTGGCTTGAAATCAATCCAACCGATTCTACCCAAGGATGGATTCGCCACCGCTGTCGTTGGGGAATGGGTTGGTTCGCGAAATGAGCTCCAAAAAGCCATCGAAAGCGCGGTGGATCGGCCTCTTCAAAGCTGCGCTTGTGGCAGTGAATCGCCCAGCAAAGTGGCGGTGATGACCGGCGGTGCGGGCTCGGAAGTCGCAAAAATCTCCGAACTCGGAATTGACAGCTTCGTCACCGGTGAAGGCCCGCATTGGAGTTTTATTGAGGCAGAAGAGCGAAAAATGAATGTTTTTTACGCCGGACATTACGCCACGGAAACCTTTGGGGTGAAGGCGCTGGGGGATTTGATCGCGGAGAAATTCCACATAAAAGCTATGTTTTTAGCTCGATCCGCCGGCTTATAGGTAGGGAAAACCCTTATCTATTAAGGTTTGTGGGGTATTGGGTATTAGTCATATTGTTAAGAAATGGTTAAGAAAAACGTAAAAAATACTTGCTTGATCCCATTTAAGTGAGAGAATTTTCAAGCATAACCACGCGGGCATAGCTTAGTGGTAAAGCGCTATCCTTCCAAGTTAGACATGCGGGTTCGATTCCCGCTGCCCGCTCCATTTGCAGTTAACTATTCTCAAAAACCCCAAATTACGTCAGAAAAATTATGAAAACGTTTCTCAAGCTCATCGCCGCAGTCTTCGTATTCGGCTTCGCATCGGCTAATGCTGCAACATACGCAGATCTCGCGGCTGCTAAGGCGGCAGTGGTTGCAGCAGTGACAGCAGCTCAATCAGGAAATGAATCTGATCTAGATGATCTCAAGGATGCTATTGCTGCTGCGGTTGGTCAATTTCCGGAAAGTGCGGGTGATATTGTCAAAGCTGGATTGAATACGACTGGTGCGACCAATGCAATTCAAACCCTTATAGTTCGAGTTGCAGCTTGGATCGCTCCACAAAATGTAAACGATATCATCACTAATGGAATCAATGCGAGTAATTCGACAATTAAAGCTAATCTAATTGCTGTTGCAAATCGGGTTGCTGGCTTTGCGAACGCTGCGGGCGCACCTGGTGCGCGAGCCACTCTTCCACCAATTACCGCGTCCTAGTATTTTAAACAATTTCTAAGACTCCGTTTACTTTTTCCCAAAACGTATTTAACAAATTATGAGATTAACTTACACCATCAGCTTGCTATCTATTTTGGCTGCTTTTTCTGCGCAAGGCAAGGGACTCTACTACGTTCCTAACGATTCCGAAGAAACCTTGCCCATCGAGTGGGGAGTTGGCATGAATACGATCTGGGATGATAATACGACTCCCGCAACAGCAGGTCCGGATGATGAAACTTTTTCGGTCAATCCATATGTTGAGATGTCATTTGTTAGCGGCTCTCCTCAAACGATCTGGGATGTTTACGCGAAACTCGGGGTTCTTTACTACTTGGATGAGCCTGTGGCTGCAGGTTCGGATGATGCTTACGGTCAAATGCAGCTCGGTGTGAATCTCACCCACAGCTTTGATGAAAGACTTCGTTTTGTTAGCCGCAACTTCGTTTCGTATGAGTTGGAGCCAGATTATTCCTATGGATTTGCAACCAACCGCCAATCCAGTGAATACATTTATTGGGACACCGATAACTCCTTAGGCTATCGCTGGACCGAAAGACTTGCAACCTACTCGGGTCTGAAACTCACCATGCTGGATTACGCTAATACTCCTGATGCGGATCGCTTCACATGGACGCTCTACAATCAATTCAGATACGTGCTTTCAGCGCAAACCGTTGGAACAGCATCGATTCGTTATGCTCAAACTACAGCTGACGGGAATGCAAGCGACTCAACCGATACCTACTTGTTAGTCGGTGCCGAGCATCGCTTTACTCCAAATACCATTTTGATTGGTAGCGTCGGCGCACAGATTCGCCAAGTGGATAGCGTAAGCGGTAACGACAGCACCAGTCCATACATGGAGTTGACCCTTCGCACCCAAGTAAACGAGCAATTCATGGTTAGTAGCTTTCTTCGTTACGGCGCGGAAGTTTACGACACAGTTGTCAGTTTGCCTGCCTTGGCTGAGTTCGATAGCCGTTTGACACTTCGTATTGGAACTCAAGCCAACTACCAAGTTTCCCAGAAATTGTCTCTCTTCAGCGGTATTGATTTAATTAGCACATCTTATGAAGAAGGTCGCACGGTTCCCGGTGGCGTCGCTGTCCCAGATCAAGACGAAACTCTTTTTAACGCTTATATCGGAGCCACTCTTGAAATTACGGAGTATCTGGACGGAACCATTACCTACAACTTTACGAATGCTGATTCCGATATTCCTAATCGTAGTTATGACCGCAATCGCATCAGCGTCGGACTCAAAGCGGAATTCTAATTTTTTGATATATGGTTAGGTAATTAGCCGACCTTAAAATTTTAAGCTCTCGCAATGACAATACTTGCGAGAGCTTTTTATTCGGATTAGATTACCACGTATTTTTTGATTATATCTCAGTAACTTAATGAATCTCTCAGAACAGCAAAACGAAGCTTCTCTCCACGCGGTTGATTACTGGCAGGTAGTTAAGAATCGTTACGGAATTATTCTCCTCACGCTTGCGCTGGTTTTCATGACAGCATCAGTCATCACATATGTGATGCCTGAGAAATATGAGAGCACGGCTGTGATTCAGGTTAAGCCGCGAGGCAAAGCCTTCGAATCTCTGGATGGCGGGATGGGTAATCGAATGGCGATCATGACACCTCAGTTTTTTGGAACAGAGTTTGAGGTTATCAAGAGTACGAACTCACTGAATCGAGTTATCAAGAAGCTTGAGCTAGCCAATAAATGGGAAGTAACGCCTGAACAGGCACTTCTCATGCTGGAAAATATCGTTAAGACTGAAAACAAACGAGGAACAGATTTGATTTCCATTACGGCTAGGCACACAGATAAAGAAAACGCGAGAGATATCGCAGTAGAGGTTGCAGAGGCCTATAAAGAATATCGCTCTGAACTTGAAAACGAATCGCTTAATAAAGGGATTAATGAATTGGATAGGGCTGTTAAGATTCAAGAGGAAGAGACTCAAGAAGCGTATAAAGAACTAACGACGCTAAGCCGTGTCAACGATCTTATCTACTATGCAGATCGCACCACATCAAATCATGGCGCATTAAATCAAGATGATGGTGCTATTTTTGCTCTTAAAGAATTCACCGAGCTTGAGAGCGAAGTGTCGAAAATAGAATCGCAAATTAAGAGCTTGGATCAATTAAATGCGGAGGAATTATTGGCTTATGTATCGGGCTTGGATGTTCCTGATAACATCATTAAGATTTTATATCCTGAATATCTCAAGCTAAAGCGCGAGATTAATGGGCTTAGAGCGAATGGTTATGGAAACAAGCATCCCTCAATTCTTGCCAGTGAGCAGGTATTGAATTCCATGAAGGTACAGTTGGATGAAGGCGTTGTTGATTTACGTACGAGACAACAAGGAACGCTTGATATGGTGAAAGAGCGCCTTGCGAAAACGAAACTGAAAAAAGAAGAAACTAAAAAAGAAGCTCTAGAACGCAGTATTGATACTCGGGAGTTTCAAGAGGCAAAAAGAAATTTCGAGCAGAAGCAAGATGTGCTGGATACAATGAAGCTGAAGCTAACAAGTGCGAAAATCGATCAGAACATGACTGAACCCACGATTGTTATTCATGATAATCCAGCTCTAGCCGATCGTCCTGTAAGTCCAAAAGTAGAACTCAACCTAATATTGGGTTTGGTTGTAGGGCTTGTCTTTGGTGTGGGTATCGCCTTTTTCTTGGAATACATTGATACCTCGGTGAAGAGCTTGGAAGACGTTGAGCGTTATCTCCAAGTGCCGGTTTTGGCGGTGATTCCCAAAGACGTAGGAGTCCTATTTAAGCAGCATGGCATGAGCCCGGATGCGGAGGCTTACCGTATTTTGAGAACGAACATTGAGTTCAATCGTAAGAACCCAGAAGATAATGCCATCACTGTGGTTTCTGGTGGAGCGGGTGAGGGTAAATCCACAACTCTTGTTAACCTCGCTTACATCTGCGCACAGGGTGGATACACGACATTGATGATTGATGCTGACCTCAGAAGACCGCGTTTGCATACCTTTTTTGATATCAATAACTCCGTTGGCTTAACGAACTACCTTACGACGGAGATGATGCTAGAGGATGTGATTCTACAGAGCCCTGTGGACAATCTGTATTTCATGCCTTCCGGGATTTTGCCAACAGATGCGGCAGGTATTCTCAACTCACGCCGCATGTCCGAACTCATACAAGACGTGAAACAGCGTTTCGATCTCGTCTTGGTGGATAGTCCTCCCATTTTGGGTGTCAGTGATGCCTCGGTTTTGGCGAGTGAGGTAGATCTGACTATGATTGTTGTCCAGCACCGTAAACTACCGCGCAACATGCTGATTCGGGTAAAACAGGCCGTGGAAAATGTTGGAGGTCATGTTATCGGTGTCGTCCTCAACAACGTCGATATCCGCAGTGATAGCCAGTATCAATACTACACGAGCTATTACACCTACTATGCACCGTCTGAATCCCAAGTCGGACCGGCAATCGCAGCCAATAAATCAACTCCAAAAACTCTCGCGACATTGTCCAAAGAGTCAAAAGATTCTGACTTGTATTAAGTCTTTTTGAGCTTAGTTTATTTGGTGTATTAAAAATCCAAACCCCTCATTATTATGAAACCATTATTTCAGATCATACTTAGTTTGTTCATTGTGACGTCTCCTTTGATGGCTCAGATCGAAGCGGGAACTTCTGTTCAAATCAGTATCATGGGCGTTCCTCTTGAGGAGAAAGCTAAAGTCGATGCGATGTATCCGGTATCAACTAGTGGAATGGTAAATTTACCATACATTGGAGTTTTAAGAGCTGCTGGTTTAGCTCCAGAAGCATTGGCTGCATCGATTCAAAATGCTTACAAAGCCGCAGAAATTTACACAAGCCCGACCATTCAAGTTGTCTCCACAGCCGAGGGTGCAGGAGTGAAAAAGGAATTGGTAGTAGTAGGTGGTTATGTCCGTCGTCCTGGACCAGTTGAATATAATAATAATTTGACCATTTATCAGGCGATTCAAAACGCCGGTGGTGCCACTGAGTTCGGAAGTATGAAGCGAGTGACTTTGTTCCGCGGGGGTAAGCCAAAGACCTATGATGTGACAGATCCTCAGTTTATGAAGATTCAATTGTATCCTGATGATACGATTGATGTGCCTCAGAAAAATTGGAGGGGTCAATAATGTCATTTAGCCTGATCCTTTGAATTGTCATGAATGTTCAGAACAGATTCCTCTTATGTTCTGTCATGCTTGCAGTCTTTGCTTCTGCGGAAACGGTTCCTAAAGAAATAATGAAGGGCCTTTCTTCTGAGGAATTCAAGCAACGTGAGGCGGCTCAAGTTGAATTTGAAAAATGGGCGAATGAAAAAGGCTCAGAGGGGGTTGCTACAATCTATCAACTCTATGTGGGAGCGGATGATCCTGAAGTGAGGAATCGATGCCTTCGCGTTTTACGTATTCAGAGTGAAAAGGATTACATGAATGACGGGAAAGGCTACCTCGGTGTGACGTTAGCTGAGGAGGAACTGGAAGTTGCGGGCGAGGAGAAGCCACGTATAGGAATCAGAATCACTTTTGTGATACCCGGAAGTCAGGCTGAAATTGCTGGAATTAAAGCGGGTGATATTATTGCCTCAATGGATGGTAAAAAATGGCATGCGCAAGGCGCGATTAATGAATTGATCGAGACAGTTGCTTCATACAAGCCTCTGAGAAAAGTGGTTTTTGAAATCAAAAGACAGGGCGAGGATAAATTGTTGGAAGTGCCAGTGATTCTAGGCAAGCGCCCTGTGGATGATTTAAAACAGATGTATTATAATCAGTTAGATGATTTAGAAAAGCAGGCCAGAGAGAAGCATTTCGAGGAATGGCTTAAAAAGCTAAAAACCTAATGAATCGTTGCTTAACGTCTATCGATTATGGGCATGTCACCAATGCTGTAGGTGTGATAGCTGGATCAAGCTGATTTTTTAATGCTTCGCGTATCGATTTTAGATTGCGGGTAGCCTTGATCTTGATGGATGGCTGATCGTTAATGGAAATTTCAATGGCTTGATCGAGATCGAGAAGTTCATCAGAGAGAAGAAGTTGAATTCCCTTTGGGACATCACCTGTGATGCGGATTTTCTGACCATCAATTTCCGCGATCATTTTTTGTTCTTTTGCAGCAGTGCCTTCAGGCACTTGGAGCCAATAGAAGCGCTGATGAGTGACATCGTCCTGATACCAGATAACTTTTTTTGGCCATGGATTGCGCGTGAACTTTGCCATCCATGGTAAAGCTTCGGCGTCTTTACGATTCATCCAGTGTGGAAGACCTGGGTAAATTCGAGACATGTGAGTATAGCCTTGAGGATCTGCTTTCTGTAGTTCGATAATTTCGGCGGTTTTTTCCGCCGCGACTGTATTGCGCTTGTGGGCGGCATCATTGCCTCCCATGAAAATTCCGAACGGTAGATTCCGCAGGCCGAGTAGTGAGGCTTCGTTCGGATGTCCGGCCATCATCGATGCTGCGGCGAAGTGATCCGCCATCCGTGGTGCGAGTTGCCAGACACCATCGCCACCAGCTGAATATCCCATGAGGTAAATTTTGTTAGGATCGACGCCACGCAATGCGACCATATTCTCGATGAGGCGTGAAAACATGGGATCGATGTGTTCTTGGTGCCACATGTTCCATTTATCGGTCGGAGCTCGTGGTGCGATGTAGATCCCTTCTTCGGGTTGATAGAGTTGGATTTGGTTTTGCCATTGTTGGGTGTTGATTTCTGCAGGTGCTTCGCCGCCGCCATGCATGGAAATCCAGAGTGAGCGTCCAGTTGCTGGAGCATTGCCAAAGGTTTTTTCTAACCAAAGCATTGTTTTGTCGCCTTGAATGATGGTTTTATCGTTAAGCTCGGCGGAGCGTTTGTCTTTTTCCGAAGCGACGATGGAATCGTAAACATAGCGGATCGCGCGCGGGGCGAGTTCTTTGGTGAGCGGAATAGATTCATCGCTGAAATCGGGTGCTGGCTGCAGATCTTTGACGCGGACGTCGTGGAGATTGCGATCACCTTCGATGGCGATGAAGGGAGCGGTTTCGAGAAGTTTGCCTTTGATCTCGAAGCGCAGGCGATATGAGTCGCTGGGTGTGACTGCTATGCGAGCGGTGTCATTGAGGTCCGCCGTGCCGGCCTTGGTTTCAAATTCACTTATGGAATATCCTGCGGCGGTGGTGAGCATGCCTTTCATGACCACTCGATCTGCTCCCTCGAAAAATCTAATACCTATCGTCGTGGGAGTGGCTGATGCTTTGATTTGATAGCGAGTGGTGACATTGACTCCTCCCACGCTGTTGTCGCGAGGTGACCACATCATGGGAAAGATGCCATGGTCTTTTTTCCATGAGGTTGCGTAGATGGAATGGGCGGGTTGGCTTTCATCTGCTTTGGATGCGTTTTCCCGAAACCATCCATGATTCAGTCCTTTCTCGTCGTATTCGTCGGCGCCGGTGTAATGCCAGCCATTGTCCCAGATTTCGACCCATGTGTGATTGCCACTTTTGTCCCACCACATGGGAGTGCCAACAGCTCGGGCAGGAATTCCAATCGAACGACAGACGTCGACGAGGATAATGGAAAGACCGGTGCAAGTGGCTCTGCCTTGGGCGATGGATTCTTTGGGCGACTGATTCGTGCGTTCACGCTTGGTGTTGTAGTGGGTGTTGATGAGTTTGAAAAAGTCTCGATTCAAAATCTGCACTGCTTCGGTAGCGGTTTTGGCGTCTTTCACCAGTGGGGTGGCCTTTTCCAAAAAATCAGCGCGCCATGGATCACGTGGTTCATCGAGAACAGCGTAGGGAAGAACGTCGTTGAAGAAAATATTTTCTGGCACGTTTTTTGCCCATGGAAAGGTGGCACGGGCCTTGAGGGCGAGATCCAGATTTTCAGTCAGGAATTCGGCTGTCAGGGATTTCTGATCATTCTCTGACATATGCTCGACTAGAAATCGCGCCGCTTTTTCCCCGAATGCACCATGAGTTTGAGTTGCCTTGGCAATGAATTCATCAGTGGGAGATGCGATCAATGAGCCTGCACAAAAAAGGGAAAATAGGAGAGATTTCATAATTTGACGGACTTGGGCTATCCTTAAGTCTGTAATTGGAATAGATGCAAAGTCGCTGGGTTACAACTTGGAAACCGATCCAGCCAGATTCTTGTTCAGTATGGCGCAAATAAGTGGAAGCGATCCCTTGTCATTACGGGATTTCTGGATAGATTTTGCGATTATGAATTTATCCAAGACCTTGATGGTTTGTTCGCTATTATTTGTTCAAATTGCTCATGCGCAATTGGCGACTGAGCTATTGGCAAAAGGTTTTGAGCGTCCGGTGTGGGCGGGTGCGCCGAGTTCGGTAAAAGATAAGCTGTGGGTGATGGAGCAGGCTGGGACGATCTGGATCGTTGAGCTGAAAACAGGCAAGCGTTCGGAAAAGCCCTTTTTAAAAGTGAATCATCTGGTCACTCGCAAAAGCAACGAGCAAGGTTTGCTCGGTTTGGCGTTTTCTCCGGATTTCGCGAAGACGGGTCGTTATTATGTGAACTACACCAATAATGATGGAGATAGCATGGTGGTGCGTTTCGTTTCTAAAAACGGTCAAACAACCGATCTTGCATCTGCTGAAACCATTTTCGAATACGCTCAACCTCATGGAAATCACAATGGCGGTTGGTTAGAATTCGGTCCCGATGGATTTCTCTACATTGCGACTGGCGATGGTGGCTCAGGAAATGATCCGAAGAATCTCGCTCAGAACATGAGTTCACCTTTAGGAAAGTTACTTCGTCTCGATGTTTCGGGTGAGAAGGGGTATAAAGTTCCTGTTGGGAATCCGTATCAGGAAGATAAAGACGCTCATCCATTGATTGTTGCCACTGGGTTACGTAACCCATGGCGTTGCTCGTTTGACCGCAAGACCGGTGATTTCTGGGTTGCTGATGTTGGTCAGAATGTTTGGGAGGAAATTAACGTCGTGAGTTTAAAAGAGATCCCTAAGAAAAATTTCGGCTGGAGATTGCGTGAAGGAGACATCAAGACCCCAGATAAATCTGCGGGTGGTGATGTGCCGGAAAATCATGTTGAGCCGGTTTATGTCTACAAACATGGTGGTGGTCCAAAAGAAGGCCTGTCCGTAACAGGAGGCTATGTCTATCGCGGATCGAAAATCTCCGCATTCGAGGGTCGTTATATTTTTGCAGATTATCAAAACCCACGGATCTGGTCATTCATCTTGAAAGATGGAGAGGCGGCTGATTTCAAAGATCATACCAGCGAGCTCCAACCCGAAAATGGTCGGATCAATTTGATCCCGGCCTTTGCTGAAGATGCGAGTGGTGAGCTGTATCTCGTTGATCACACCGGTGCTGTGTATCGGATTATTGGGAAGTGAGAGCTCGGTAATTTAGTTTTGTTCCTTAGCAGTTCCTTCTCTCAATTTTGGGCGGTTGATCAGAGGAGGGATGGAGAAGCCTCCGGCTAAAATTCCGAGTCGAAGTATTGGCGGGATAAGAATCAATCCTAACCAAGAGTGTAGTGGACCTTTCGTAAATTTTCCGTAAATCATCCAGTTGATTGAGTGCATGAAGTATCCCAGTGCAGCGATCATGATGCCGATGATGATAATGGTGCCCACGAGACGGACGACTGTATCTAAGCTTTGTATGTAGAAACGGAGAATAATGATAAGGGAGTGCATGTGTTGAAATTGCTTGTAGCTACGCGCTTTGCGGTGCTTTGGTTTCGGAGATGAGTGAGCGTAGGATTTGGTGCTGTTTAGAAAGATCAGGGTCTTGTTGGAAGACTTGATCGGCGAGCGCGCGAGCTTTGCGGATGAGTTGGGTGTCGGTGATGAAATCGGCGAAGCGGAGGTCGGTGAGGCCGGATTGAGCTGTGCCGAGGACGTCGCCGGGGCCGCGTAGCGCGAGGTCGGCTTCGGCAATTTCGAAGCCGTCGGTTGTCTTTTCTAATACCGCAAGTTTTTCGAGCGCTTCTGGGAGCTTGGAGTCTGTTAGTAGAATGCAGTAAGATTTGTGGCTGCCGCGGCCGATGCGTCCGCGGAGTTGGTGGAGCTGTGCTAGGCCGAAGCGTACGGCGTGGTGGAGGATCATCAGATTGGCGTTCGGGACATCGACCCCGACCTCGATGACAGTTGTGGCGACGAGGGCTTGGGTTTTTCCACTGCGGAAATCTTCCATCACTGCGTCTTTTTCTTCGGGTCGGAGTTTGCCGTGGATGAGCCCGACGTTTTCGGCGCCGAGACGTTTCTGCCATGCGGCAAAAGCTTCGGTGGCGGACTCGGCTTTGATGGATTCGCTTTCCTCGACTAGGGGATAAACGAGGTACGCTTGGCGGCCTTCGGCTAGCTGGGCTTTGACGAAGTCCGTGATGTCTTTTTGTTTCGGTTTGTTGCGGAGAGCGGTGACAATTTTTCCACGACCCGCAGGTTTTTCATCGAGTAGGGAAACATCGAGATCGCCGTAGATCGTCATGGTCAACGTGCGCGGAATGGGCGTGGCGGTCATGACGAGGACATCGGGCAGCGTGCCGTGGCTGATGAGTGCGGCGCGTTGGACAACGCCGAACTTGTGTTGTTCATCAATGACGACGAGGCCGAGATCGGTGAATAATTCTGGATCGTAAAGCAGGGCGTGGGTGCCGATGAAAATAGTCGGTGCGTGGGTTTCGGCGATGGTGGACTCGTGTTTGTTAGAAGTTCGGAGCACGAGTTTCACGCCGAGCGGTTCGAGCCATTTCCTGAAGGTGAGGAAATGTTGTTCAGCGAGGATTTGGGTAGGGGCCATCAGCGCGGCATCAGAGCCGGAATCGATGGCGAGGATCATCGCCGCCATGGCGACAAAAGTTTTTCCAGCTCCGACATCGCCTTGGAGCAAGCGGTTCATAGGACGAGGCTCGCGCATGTCCGCGATGATTTCCTTGATTGAACGTTTTTGCGCGTTGGTGAGATCGAAGGGGAGGCTGGAGTAGAAGGCTTTGAGAAGGGTGGTTTTTTTTCCAAGCACACGACCTTGGTGTGAGCGGTAGCGGTTGCGTTGCCAGACGACGTTAAGTTGAAGGGTAAAGAAAGCTTCGAGCGCGAAGCGACGGCGGGCGGTTTTTGAGGATTCGGCGGAGGTGGGGAAATGAGTTTCTCTTAAATCGGCTTTTCGATCCGACTCGCTGACTCGATAGGGAAAGTAATCAGCATCGCGGATGGAATCGGATAAGAGGTGGATGATCTCCCGCAGTCGCCGTTGGTTGATGCCGGAGATATTTTTGTAAATCGGAACGATGCGGTTGAGATGGATGGTTTCCGATTCTTCTATGTCATCGATGACTTCGATCTCTGGATGATCGATGATGAGGCGTCCGCCTTGTTCTTTGACTTTTCCGTAAGCAATCACCTGTTGGCCAGCGGCGATCACTTTTGACATGAATGGCATGTTGAACCAACGGCAGGTGACTTTTCCTGATCCAAAAACGCTGCCTGCACCGTCCATGATGATGGCTTCGTAGAAACGCATTTTGCCAAATCCTTTGTTTCCGGCATCGATCACGCCGCCGGTGAGGCAGACAGGTTTTGCGGTGGCTTGGTTGGGGAAGCGATCGAACTGGCGTCGGTCTTCGTAGCGCTTTGGGAAATACTCTAGCAGATTTTCAATCGTTGATATTCCGACAGCGGCAAGTGACTGGATTTCTTTAGCCGAGAGTGCGGGCAGGGAGGAGAGTTCGGTTTGCCCAGTAGTCACGACTGAGAAAATCAAATTTCGGGCGGAAAACTTCAAACTTTAAACTTTAAACCTCAAAAATAGGAAGAATCTGCGATTTAGTAACGCCTTGCTCCGCATGGCGACCGACTTGTCCGCCGTAGTCCTAGATGGGACGAAGGAGGAAGATCGCCGCTACGAAAGACTTGCGGGATTTGGGATGGCGGGTAGGTTTATTTCATATTCGCTGATTTCCTATGCCTACTCTCCAAACCATTCTCAATGTCGCCCTGCTTGTTTTTGTGGTGGTGATGCTTTTCAATCTTATCATTTTTGTCCATGAGCTGGGACATTTCTTGGCGGGAAAATGGCGTGGTTTACAGATCGATCGGTTTCAGATCTGGTTCGGAAAGCCAATTTGGAAAAAGGAATACAAAGGTGTGCAATACGGCTTAGGCTGGATTCCAGCAGGTGGATTTGTGGCCTTGCCGCAGATGGCACCTATGGAGGCAATTGAAGGTGGAGATAAAGATCGCAAGCCGTTGCCTCCGATCACGCCTCTCGATAAAATCATTGTCGCGTTCGCTGGACCACTGTTTTCCATTTTACTTGCGCTGTTGGCGGGTGTGATTGTTTGGGCGGTGGGCAAACCGAAGGATTTCGTGCCCAGCACCGTAGTGGGTTATGTGGAGGAAGGGATGCCGGCTGATAAAAAGGGTATTCTGCCAGGAGATGAGATTCTTGAGATCAATGGTGAACCAGTGAGCGGTTTCGCTGGATCCTTGGAAAGCATCACGGAGCGTATTGTTTTAAGCAGTGGAGAGAAAATTAAAATCAAGGTTCAGCGACCAGGAATCGATAAGTCACTGGAATTTGATTGTGACTTCGAACAAGAGAAATCGAAGTGGTTTCAACGCAGTGGATTGCGTCAGGTCGGTTTAGCACCTGCTGGGCCAGCGATCGTTGGAGCGATCACTAAAAACAGCCCCGCGGAAAAAGCCGGGTTGGAAATTGGCGATCAGATTCTCAAGGTTGATGGAGAAACGCTCTTCAGCGATATTCAGCTCTCGCAGTATCTGAAGAAAAAGGACTTTAAGATGGTGGTTTTGGAAGTGAAGAAAAAGAGTGGGGACTTGGTAAATATTGAAGTGACGCCAGCTAAGCCGCTGCCTCCTTCAAAGCGTGACCCAATGTTGGGCGTCTTGTGGGATCAAACAGCTGAAATCGATGTTCGAATCGTTCATCCGGATCCATTCACTCAAGTTGGCGACAGTTTGAAAATGATGTGGGCAACAGTCACCACGGTAGCGGATCCCAATTCAAGCATCGGCGTAGATCACCTGAGTGGTCCGGTAGGCATTGGTCAGATGTTGTATTCTTTGTTACAGACCGAGGATGGCTGGAGACGAATTTTGGGTTTCTTGGTACTGTTTAACGTGAACCTTGCCGTGTTAAATATGCTACCGTTTCCGGTGCTTGATGGTGGTCACATTACCTTGGCGATCCTTGAGAAAATTTTCGGTAAGCCGATGCAGATGAAAACCATGGAAATCATCCAAACTGCCTGTGCCTTGGCGCTTATTTCACTGATGCTTTATGTAACCAGCAAGGACATCGGGGATAAATTTGGTCGAGGTGGGGGTGATGCTGAGAAGGAAATCCGATTCGCAGAGTGATGGGAGAGGCTGTCCCAGAACCGGCAGTCTGTGATCGCTGCGGCCAAGATGCTCTAGGGGTTCTAGGTGATGAACATCTCTGTGAAACCTGCGTGCATGAGGCGTCTGGGTGTTGTGGTGATTGAGCTTGGCTCTTCTTTGAAGTTTAGAGTTTAAAATTTAGAGTTTCTTCCTGCTCCAGTAGCTCGCCAAGAGACTTCCGATGATGCAGTGAAAGAAAGCAGAGATCGCGCAAGGCGCTGCAGCTAGCATGGTGAAATGGGTTTTCGCTAGACTGGAGCCAAGGCCGGAATTCTGCATGCCGACTTCGATCGAAACCGTGCGGCTTTCTTTTTCAGGCATGCGGAAAAATTTCGCCCAGAAATAACCCAGCCCGAAGCCAAGGGCATGCACCGCGAAAACGGCGGGGATGAGGGTTTTCCAATAGGTGATGATGGAAGGCTTGGTTGCGCCGACGATGGCGGAAACAATCAGCACAATGAGCAGCACGGAGATCACGGGGGAGAACTCCTTCACCGGTCGTAGCGCGGAGCCGAGATAGCGACTGAGCAGCAAGCCGCCAAAAATAGGCAACAACACGATGCCGAGCATGGAAAGCATCATCTCTGATGCATTGATTTCAAGTAACGCGGAGGCGTAGAATTTTGTTAGAAGCGGGGTGAGCCAGACGGCGAGCAGGGTTGAGCAAGCGGTCAGGATCACGCTGAGAGCGACGTTTCCCTTAGCTAGGTATGTTACAACGTTGGATGCGGTTCCGCCCGGGCAGCAACTGACGAGGATGATGCCGAGTTTGAATTCATTAGGTAGTCCTGAAACCGTGGCGATGCCCCAGCCGAGAAATGGCATGATCACGAATTGCCCCGCGACTCCGATCCCAATCCAACGCGGCATTTTGAAACAATCGCGAAAATCATTGAAGCTCAGGGTCATGCCCATGCCGAGCATGATGAGGCCAAGGCTGGAGGAAATGAGTGAAATATCTGTGCCGGGAATTTTTCCTAAAAACCAAGTGAAATGGCTGGGGAAGACCCATGCCCAGACGACACCTAGAATCGTCCAAAGCCAGAAAAGATTTACGATGCGGTTTGCCATGAGGTTTAACCTAAAACCATCGCGCTGCGAGATGTCGTGTAGAACTTGAGTTGTCCGTCCGGGTGGATCGGATAACTGACGCTAGCATCAACGCGGGCGTGACCGCCGTAGCATTTCGCATCTGAGTCGAGCAGTAGCTGATGGTTTTGTTTGTTGTGGGGGCTCGCACCGTAGCCGAAAATCGAGTTATTTGCGGAAAGGTTGATGATGAAAATCAGGTTCGCGCGCTCGGCAATGATGATTTTGTTCGAATGATCGATGTGTAGCAGGTTCGCGGGAGGTGCTTGAAGGAGGTTGTGCTTTTTCGCTAAAGCCACGAGGTCTCTATCCCACTCGGCGAGCCAAGTGTATTTGAGTTTCGGGTTATCTAACAGCGACCATTGGCGGCGGCAGTAATGGTAAGACCAGTCATTGCCTTCGCGTGGAAAGTCGAGCCATTCGGGATGTCCGAACTCGTTGCCCATGAAGTTCAGCCAACCTTCACCCCCGAAGGCCAGGGTCATAAGCCGGATGATTTTATGGAGAGCGATGCCGCGTTCGACGACGGGATCGTTGTCGTCTTGGGTCATGTGCCAATACATTTCCTGATCCATCAGGCGAAACGCGATGGTCTTATCGCCGACGAGCGCTTGGTCGTGAGATTCCGCGTAGGCGATGGTGGCCTCGCCGTGGCGACGATTGTTGAGGACACCCCAAAGTTCATCCATGTTCCAATCTTCATCGCGTTGGTCTTTGAGAAGTTTGATCCAATGATCGGGGATACCCATGGCGAGGCGATGGGTGAAACCGATTCCGCCTTCGGAGTTGGGTCGGCACAGGCCAGGCATTCCGGACATATCCTCGGCGACAACGATGGCACCGGGTTTAATTTCCGAGATGAGTTGGTTGGCGAGTTTGAGGTAAAGGATGGCTTCTTCGTCGGCATCATCGCCGAAGTAGTCATCGTAGGATCCGAAGGCGCGGTTGCCGTGGGAATGGTAAAGCATGGAGGTGATGCCATCGAAGCGGAAGCCATCGAAGCGGAATTCCTCAAGCCAGTATCGGACATTTGAGAGGAGAAATTGGCGAACTTCGGCTTTCCCGTAATCGAAACATTTCGAGTCCCATTGCGGATGTTCGCCTTTTCCTCCAGAGTGAAAATATTGATGACCGGAGCCATCGAGGTTATTGAGGCCCTCGGAAATGTTTTTAACCGCGTGGGAGTGCACAATATCAAGCAGCACCGCGATCCCCATGCCGTGAGCGGTATCGATGAGATATTTTAGGTCTTCCGGAGTCCCAAAACGTGAACAAGGCGCGAAGAACGACGAGACGTGGTAACCGAACGAACCGTAATACGGATGTTCCTGCACCGCCATAAGCTGGATCGTGTTGTATCCGGCTTTCTGAACGCGCGGTAAAATCTGTTCAGCAAATTCACGATAGGTATGCACCCGCGGTTCTTCGCCGGACATGCCGACGTGGGTTTCGTAAATGAACGGTGAGGTGATTTGTTTGGGATCGAAGCTGTGCTTCCAAACATAAGCCTGTGCTGGAGACCAGATTTGCGCGGTGAAATCGTGTGTTTCGGGATGTTGGACCGCACGTGTGATCGTGGCGGGTAAGCGATCGAGCTGCGAATCATCCGCCCCATGAATGTGGAGTTTGATCTCATCGCCATGTTTTAAAGCATCAGCTGGAATATTCAGCTCCCAGATGCCGTCGGCAGATTTCCCCAAACGATGTGTATCGCGGTTCCATTGATTGAATACACCGATCAAAGAAACGGCTTTCGCTCCCGGCAGCCATTCGCGGACGGTCCAGTGCTTTTGCTCAGGATCGAAATGAATCCCGAGAAATTGATGCGCGTTGCTGAAGGCGGCGAGCGAGCCGTGGTTTTGCTGGATTTCTTTGAATGCACTTTCGAAGCGAGCGGTGCGACGCACGATTGCATCAGTCTGAGGCTCCAGCCACGGGTCGTCTTGGACAAGTTTTGGGATCTCCGACATCGCGGGGAAGTTGTCACTTTCGATATGCATCGGAAAGCGAAATGTATCGGTAATAACCCAGCCCGGCAGGAAACTTTAAGCTTGGTTCGTTTTGTGTGATCTTTAAGTTCCGTGTATGCGTCCGCTGGTAATAGATATTGTCATCATTGTGCTTTATTTCGCGATCATCATAGCGATCGGCGCGTATTTCAGTCGTAGGAACAAAGATGTTTCGGAATATGCACTTGGTGGGCGATCCATTCCTTGGTGGGCAGTGCTAGCATCGATCCTAGCTGCTGAAATCAGCGCAGGCACTTTTTTCGGGGCTCCTGGCGAGGGGTTTCGCCTTCAGAATTACACATACGCCCAGTTGATGGTCGGCTACCTTTTGGCACGACTCGTCGTCAGCGGGGTGTTTATCCCAGCCTTTTACAAGCACAATGTGGTGAGTATTTACGAGTTTTTGGAGATGCGGTTCGGGCCTAAGACTCGGCGTATCGCAAGTGCGATATTTTTGGTTACGAGATCACTTGCAAGTGGATCGAGACTTTGGGTGCCGACCCTTTTATTGATCGTGATTTGGAACCAGCTCAATCCGAACGATCCTCTTTCAAACTGGGAGCAGTTTTGGTTCACCGGTGCAGCACTGGTGGTGATTTCGCTTCTGACAGCGGCATACACGGCGATCGGTGGTATCAAGGCGGTGATCTGGACGGATGTGTTGCAGATTGCCGTGCTATTCGGCGCTCTTGGTTTTTCCGTATGGTATTTGATGGGGCACATTCCGGGTGGTTGGACGGGAGCAAAAAGCTTCCTGACTGGGCCACATGATCTGAAACTTTGGGAATGGAAAGGAGATGCTCCGTCGACCACGACATGGGGTGCGATCAAGAGCGTTTTGGAAAGCGAGTTTACGGTTTGGGCAGCTTTATTTGGTTCTTTGTTCGTCACGCTAGCGACCCACGGAACCGACCAAGATATGGTTCAGCGGATGCTGACGGCGAAGAACAAGCGCCAAAGTGCGGTCGCTACCATACTTTCTGGTCTTGCGGATATTCCAGTGACTTATGCGGTGCTCACCATCGGGATTCTGTTGTCCGTTTACTATGGTCACGTAGTCAATGATCCGTCGCTGCCGATGGCGGGTGGTAAGCCCGATAGCACCAGAATTTTCCCCTATTTCGTGATTGATGTCATGCCCGGGGGACTTCGTGGACTTGTCGTTGCTGGTGTGCTCGCGACTACCATGGGATCGCTAGGAACCGCGATGAATTCGCTGGCGACGAGTTACTCTCGAGACTTCCATTTCCGGTGGTTCAAAACTCCAGACGATGATCATGCACGCGTTCGTATTATCAAACGCAGCACCGTTGGCTTCGCGCTGATTCTGATTTTTGTGGGTCTAGCGACTGCGTTTGTGAAAGCACATAATCCATCACTTAGCATCATCGGCATCATCCTCGGAAGTTTCGGATACACCTACGGATCATTGCTTGGAATTTTTATGGTCGCACTTTTTACGAAAAACCGCGGCAGTGAAACGGGCAACATGATTGCCATGATTACAGGCATCGTTTTCGTAGCCTTTCTAAGTAATCTGCCAAACGATCTTTGGAAAATGTTTGGCGGGGGAGTGCTTTATCAGAATCCTGCTTGGCTACCTGTCATCGAGTTCCCTTGGCGCATCATGGCGGGAACCTTGGCGACCGTGGCTGTGGCGTTGTGCTTCCGCACCAAGCACCCAATGGCGGAGCAATGATTTAAGTTTTTTTTAAAAATTGTGACCGAGTAAATCACTTCGACAAACGTCTATATTTTGTCTTAAAAGCCAGATTCGGAATGAGTTGTTTAACGCGATATTGATTTGGAAGCCTAGCACTGCGTCTAGGTGGAGAGATAAGGTTATCACTACTATCTTTGCACATTTGAATCTGCTATAACGGCCTAAAATTTTGTGACAGCTTCGTCAGATCGATTTCCTTTGTAGATTAAGGATTTGCAGCGAATTGATCTGATAGATAGCTGAGTTGTTTCACAAAAGCTAAAGAAAATTCGAGTCAAGTTTTAAAAATTTAATTTCGTGGAACGCTTGTGGAATACGGGGAATAAGTTTCATCTGTTAGATCGAATTCTAAAACGATTTTCTACTGAGAAATCCTTGTTCATTGTCCGTGTCGACCGTTGCGTTGGAGCAACCCATGGGGGTGCTGACAAGCGTAGTGAATGACAGCCATGAATCGAAAAACCTCAGAGAACAAAATGCCTAAGCCTTTAACGGAGGAGACCGATCACAATGAAACAGGATTGAATGATGATGGTGCGGGAGAGTGGCTGCGTATTTCAAACTTCTTGAGAAAGTCGATTGGGAGTGATGCGTTTCAGCGTTGGTTTGGAGCGGCGAGTTGGCATAGCACTTCTAGTGGTGAAGGAATTGTCACGGTGCCGGGTGAGATTCATCAGGTGTGGATCGAGACGAATTATTTTCCAGAACTGATGTTGGCTGCGGGTGAGGTGCATGAGGGGATGCATCATGTGAAGATCATGGTGGCGGAGAGCGCGGCGGATTGCGCCGAGGAAAATATTTTATCAGACGACACCCTTCCAGAAATTAGAATCGAGCTTCCAAGTGATATGCTTGAGAAGCGCGCCAAAGCAGCTGGCTTGAATCCAGATTACACGTTCAATAAATTTGTCGTGGGCAGCAACAGCCAGTTCGCTCATGCGGCCTGTGAGGCAGTTGCAACCAAAACCTGCGTGGGTTACAACCCGCTATTCATCCACGGTGGATCCGGTTTGGGCAAAACCCACTTGATGCACGCGATCGGACAGGAAATTTTGCGTCGTCGCCCAGATGCACGCGTCATTTATCTGACCTGTGAACGCTTTACCAACGAGTTCATCGAGGCGATTCGCAAAGGCGATATCGAGAAGTTCCGCCGCCGTTATCGCAGCTCTGATGTGCTGCTGATCGATGATGTTCAGTTTTTGGCAGGAAAAGAACGTTCTCAAGAAGAGTTTTTCCATACTTTCAACACCTTGCTCGATGGTCGTAATCAGGTGGTCCTGACCAGTGATCGCCCAGCATGTGAAATCAAGAGCATCGAGCCACGTTTGATTTCTCGTTTCGAATGTGGACTGACTGTGGAATTGCAGCCGCCACAACTTGAGACTCGGATGGCGATCTTGAGGAAGAAGTCTCTGGAATGGAAAGTTTCCGTGGACGAGACCGTGCTGAATTTCCTCGCAGAGAAAATCCGTTCGAACGTGCGTCGTTTGGAAGGCGCTTTAGTCCGGGTTGCGACGTTCGCGTCTCTGGCGGGTGAGAGTGTCTCGGTGGAAAAAGTTGAGTATTTACTGCGGGATTTCATTCAGGAAGAAGCGAGTCGTCAGGTCAGTATCGACGGTATTCAGCGGGCGGTTGCGGAGGTTTTCGACGTCCGGATGGCGGACATGATTTCACGGCGCAGGCCGGCGAGTATTGCGTTTCCACGACAGGTCGCGATGTATCTGAGCCGTTCACTCACGCACAGCTCACTGATGGAAATCGGCGAGTCTTTTGGCGGACGAGACCACGGCACCGTGATTCACGCATGCAAGAAGGTGGCAAGTGAGCTTAGCAAGCAACCAGGCCTGAAGGAGCGGATCGAGCGGATCGAAAGCCAGCTCAAGCGCTAGTTTGATTTTAATGTGTTCTTGCCTTAGTTGCCGGATTCTGTAATATTGGTGGTATAAGAGTTGCTTTGAATTAATGAGGCAATAACCCAAAATATTATGAACGAGAATCCATTTTCAAATACAGGAAACGCAGCTGTCGCATCGGCTGCAAATGACCTTCGCACAGCAGCAGGTGATTTTGCTAAAACCACTGGCGAACAAGCAGCACATGTGAAAGATCGCGCTATTGAAACGGCGAATGCTCTCAAGGCAAGTGCTGTCCAGAAAGCCGAGCAAATCAAAACCGTCGCTGTCGAGAAGGCTGAGCACTTCAAAACCGTCGCTGCTGAAAAAGCTACCCACGTAAAAGAGGTTGCTCAATTGCAATGGGATGAAACTCGCGTGAGAGCGAAGGAAATTCATGTGACTGCCGAAGATTACATCCGCGAAAACCCAACCAAAGCTGTGCTCGGTGCTCTCGGAGTCGGTTTTCTGATCGGACTCATCGTGCGTCGTTAAATTGATTGTAGTCTCACGTAATCCGACCACGATCTTATATTTCTGTTAGATCGTGTCATAAGGTTGCATGAGGGTCTCAATTTTCCACACACTTCATTTATGAGTCACGATTCTTCAGGTCTGCCCAGCTCAAAGGCACAGGGTAATCCTGTTTCAGGGGCTGGTCACATTCCCGAAAATTGGAAAGAGGCTATCCCTACTTTGATTGCTTCACGTATTGGGATTTTTCGTATCGAAGCAGAGGATGCGATTGAAGTGGTGGCTAAAAAGCTCATCTTATGGGGAATCACCGTTTTCTGTATCGTTGCGACGTGGGGGCTATTGACGGCTGGCTTGATTGGGCTGATTTCCGCTCAATTCAAATGCCCATGGTATATCGCTGCCTTTTCCTTAGGTGGCGTTTACTTATTCATTTCTTTAGTGATGTTATTGATCATCAAGAGAATTAAAAAAATTGAATCATTTCCGATCACTCGTGAAGAATTTGAAAAAGACCGCCAATGGCTAAATCAACTCAAAAATCGCTCGAACTCGCAGAGCTGATACGGTGCAGCGAGGCTGCTCGGTTTCAGATTGGGCAGGCACATGTTCAGCTCAGACGGAAATTGGACGTTCCATTGCGGATCAGAGATTCCCTGAGAGCGAGTCCATTCAAATGGCTCGGAGGCTCTTTGGGCGTTGGCTTTGTGGCTAGCTTGTTGTTTAAATCCAGGGGTCGTGAACCCAAGCATGAGCCAATAAAAAAGCATCGTGGCTGGTTTGTCGGTTTATTGCTGATGATGTTTTCTTTGGCTAAGCCTGCCCTGAAAGTTTACGCAACCAAACTGCTTAAAGATTATCTTCAGAATCAACTGAGAGGACGTTCAAGTAATATTAATATGAACGATAGGGGCGACCCATATTGACATGATATTTTTATTCTGGTTTACCATGACCAACTGATTAGCAACCTTTTACCTGAAACCCCAAACTTCATTCAATGTCGGAACACAAAGTCCTAGATCACGTCGATGAGTATTTGAAACTCGGACGAGAATACAATTGCTCGGATGTTCATCTCGCAACGGCGTATCCGCCCGCATGGCGTCGCTCCGGTGCGCTGATGCCAATTTGGGAAGATCATCCAAACTTGAAACCTGATGAAACCGAGGGTCTAGTGCGCTCCTTTTTAGGAAAAGATGAGTGGGATCGTTTGCAAGAGCGTGGGGATATTGACTTTGCGTATGAGGGTTCGGACGGCCGTTACCGGGCATCGGTTGTCAAACAGCGTTTGGGTTATGATATGGTGTTTCGGGTTATCAAAACCCAGATGCGGAAGATGGAGGAAATAGGACTGCCAATCGATCATAACGTCCCGCTAACGCGTTATCAAAACGGTCTCATCCTGATCACGGGTTCCGTGGGCTCGGGTAAATCGACGACGCACGCGTCCATCATCGATTTCATCAACAGAGATCGCGAAGACCACATTCTCACCTTGGAAGATCCGATTGAGTATATTTTTAACTCAAAGCAATGCCACGTCAACCAACGTGAAGTGCACAAACATACCGAATCGTTTGCGCGAGCTTTGCGAGGTGCATTACGGGAAGACCCAGATGTGATTATGGTGGGTGAGATGCGGGATTTGGAAACGATCCAGCTAGCCCTCACAGCTGCCGAAACGGGTCACTTGGTTCTTGCGACACTGCATACGGGAAATGCGCCACGGACATTGGATCGGGTGCTTGACGTTTTTCCCACCGATCAACGCGATCAGATCCGTATCATGGTTTCCGAATCGCTGCGCGGCATTCTTTCGCAACAACTCGTCCCAACCATCGATGGCACATCCCGCGCGCTCGCGCTCGAACTGCTTGTGAACACCCCAGCCGTTGCGAACTGTATTCGTGAGGGAAAAACGTACATGCTGCCAGGTATCATGCAGACAGGTAAAAACGTCGGAATGATCACGATGGATGAATCGCTCCGTCAGCTTTACATCAAAGGAATCATCGGCGCTGATGATCTCATGTTCCGCGCCGAGGATAAGGCCCAGATGAGAATTTTCCTCAAGTCGTGACGATCCTTTTAATCTAACATTATATTGCAACCGGAATTTCCACATGGCCAGAATTGATAGACTTTTCAAACACCTGATCGCGAGCAAAGGCTCCGATTTGCACCTTTCCGAGGGTCAGCCGCCCAAGATACGGGTGCACGGTGCCGTAACGGCGATTGAAGGCGAGCCGATATTGGAAGGCGAATCCTTCAAGCAACTTTTGGCAGAAATTTGTGAGCCTAAAGCATTCGAAAAATATTTGAAAGTGGGTGATCTCGATTTCGCATACGAGATGGATGAGGATTCGCGTTTCCGCTGCAACTACCTCCAGCAACAATACGGCCTTGCGGCAGTGTTCCGTTTGATTCCCACGGAAATCATGTCTCTCGAATCGTTGGGAGTGCCGGAAATCGTGAAAGAATTTGGCCACATGCGCTCGGGTCTGGTTTTGGTCACTGGACCCACCGGATCTGGAAAATCGACAACACTCGCTGCGCTGTTAGATTACATCAATACCAACTTTGCGCGCCACATCATCACGGTAGAAGAACCGATCGAGTTTGTTCACCGAAATAAAAGATCGATCCTGACCCAACGTGAAGTGCCGATCCAAACCCCATCCTTCGCCGATGGACTGCGTGCCTCGTTGCGCGAGGATTCAGACATTGTTCTGGTCGGGGAGATGCGGGATTTAGAAACCATCTCGCTCGCACTCACGGCGGCGGAAACGGGTCTTCTCGTTTTTGGAACCTTACATACCAACAATGCCCGTAAAACCATCGACCGTATCATCGACGTTTTTCCTGCCGACCAGCAGTCACAAGTACGCACCATGCTTGCCGCTTCCTTGCGCGGAGTGGTTGCCCAACTTCTTTGCAGACGTGTGGACAAGCCTGGCCGGGTAGCCGTCCATGAAATCATGTTCGCCACTCCCGCCGTTTCTGCGATCATCCGCGAAGGAGCGACCCAAAAACTCCATGACGTCATCACCGGCGGCAAAGGTGAGGGTATGCAATTCATGGATGAGTCGATCTGGTCGAAACTCCGCGAAGGAATGATCGCACCTGAAGAGGCTTACATGAAAGCAATTGATAAAACACGCTTTAAGAAGTTTCTACCGGTAGATAAGCAACATCTTGGAGATGCATCGGGCGAGAATCCGATGTCACATTGAGTGTTTTTTTGTTCTGCCGATCGGGATTAGGCTATTCTCCGCTTCAGCGGTAAAAGTAAATTGCTAGCATTCATTGCAGCGGCTGGATTTATATTCGACGACTTCCAATATCCCGATTAGACACTCAGTTATGAACAAGTTACGAATCGTCTTAATCGCCATTGTAATCATTATCGCAATCGTAGGACTCTCAGTAGTTGGGAGCTACAACGGCCTCGTGAGTAAACAACAAGCGGTGGATGCCTCTTGGGCGCAAGTGCTCAATCAATACCAACGTCGTGCGGACCTGATTCCGAATCTGGTGAAAGTCGTTGAAGGATCCGCGAATTTTGAGAAATCCACTCTTGAGAACGTTGTCAACGCCAGAGCATCCGTGGGTCGCGTCACGATTGATGCCTCCAAAGCGCCTGAGGATGCCGCAACACTCCAAAAATTCCAAGCCGCGGAGCAACAATTCGGTGGCGCATTACAACGATTGTTGCTCGTCTCAGAAAATTATCCTGACCTCAAGGCGAGCGCGGGCTTCCGCGACCTGCAAGCACAACTGGAAGGCTGTGAAAACCGAATCGCCGTGGAACGCGGACGCTTCAATGAAGTGGTGCAGTCCTACAATACCAGCATTCGCACTTTCCCAAATATTTTGATGGCCGGCATGCTAGGTTTCAATCCTAAGGTATATTTCCAATCCGACGCAGGTGCTGAAAAAGCTCCCGAAGTGAAATTCAACTTCGACGGCTCAAATTCCCAATGAACTCAATCTTGCGCGTTGCTGGATTTTGGATGGTTTGGCTATGCGGCCTGACTCTAGATCTTCATGCTGCAAACCCGCTGCCCACCAGCCCGTCGCCGCATTACATTCTCGATGAGGCGAAATGGCTGAATCCCTCGGAATTCCAGTCGCTAGATAGCAAGCTGGAATCCTACGAACGCGAATCTTCAACCCAAATTGTGGTAGCCATTTTCCCTCGTGTTCCCGACGGGGAGGAAATGGTCGATTTCAGTCAGCGCTTATTTCAAGCATGGAAAATCGGACAGAAAGGCAAAGACAATGGAGTGTTGTTTTTAATATTCGCCGCAGATCGCAAGATGCGAATTCACACCGGCTATGGGATGGAAGGCGTCTTACCAGATGCACGCTGTAAGCAAATCATCACGGATGTGGTTGCTCCAGAACTACGTCAAGGCCGGCACTACGCCGCCATCAACGCTGGGGTCGATGCACTCATCTCTGCCGCGAAAGGAGAATACCAAGGTGACGGATCCACGGTATTGGATTATTCGGATCCTAACACTAATATTACGGGAAGAATTTTCTTCGCCTTGTGGCTCTGCATTATTCTTTTCTCTGTGTTTAGGTCATTAATCAAAGGCAATTTTTATACTGCATCCGACAAATGGTATAGAGGTAATTCCTCGGGCGGAGGATGGGGCGGCGGTGGTGGCGGTGGCGGTGGCGGTGGCGGTGGATTTTCCGGTGGCGGTGGTAGAAGTGGAGGTGGCGGTGCCAGCGGCGGTTGGTAAACTTTGAATTCCAATGAAAAATTTTCTAACAGAACAAGAGGAAAGCCAACTCATGGCTGCGATCCGCGAACAGGAAAACCGTACCAGCGCAGAGATTCGTATCGTCATCACCCAGAAGCGCATATGGCGACACACCCGCTACGCATGGAAGACCTTCGATCAACTTGGAATGCGCAACACAAGCCATCGCAATGGCGTGTTGATCACGCTAATGCCTCGCGCTCGAAAAGTGGTAATCATCGGTGATGTTGCCATTCACGCCGTGGTGCCGTCCGATTACTGGCAGAAAGTGATTGATGCCATGATGCAGAAAATCAAGGATGATGGCCCACTCGCAGCGCTTAACGAAGGACTCCGTGAAATCGGCGATACTCTTTCGACACACTGGCCGCACGAATCGAAAGATGTGAACGAGCTACCCGACGAAATTGTCAAATAAGCAAAGACATTTCACTTCGGAACATCGTCGCCGAGGATTTTGTCCAAGGAAGCAACGCGTTCCCATGGGCAACGTTTGCGTTGATATTTTTTCCAGACGATGTCGCGCAGAGCTCGCCAGACTTCTTCGGAAGGTTGATCGATAATTTCCCAATCGGGATCGGTTTGCAGAGTGGTGAGGATGCGCCATTCGTTTCCGTGGAAATTCCCGCGGAAAAACCTTTTCCCTTCTTCTGTCCGCTCATTCCACTCGTGTGACTCCATGCAGATAGGAAAAGGCCTACGGAGCAGAGATGCAAGCTCGCGGAGAGTTGTTTTGGGCGAATTGAATCGGTCAGATTTCAACCTGCTTGCGTCGGAAGAGAGTTCTGACTCCCAGAAACAGGAAAGCTCCGAGAAAAGCTGCATCGTAGGATCGTGGGCGGACGGTGCTGCGGGTATCCAAAGCAGATGGGTCGGGATCTGGCTTGAAATAGACATCGCCTGCGGCTTTTTCATAGCGCCAGTTATCTTCAAACTCCGTGAGCCACCATGTTTTAGGACCGGTTGAATCCGGGAGTTTCAAGGATTTGAGCAGGCTGGATTTGTGTCGGGTGATGTCATCTGCCCATACGGCGTTGCCGCTCCATTTTTTTCCGCCATCAATTTGTGCGAGGTAGCGTGTCTCTGCGATGAAATAGATGCGAAGCAATCTGGATGAGACATCGAGATTGGATTTAGCCGTGGTGGATTCAGGTTCGCGATACGGGAACAGCGGACGATCTGTGTGGAAAGTGATGCGCAACGCGGATGCCTTGATGTCCTTCGTCGCTATGCCTTTTTTTGCGAGTTTAAGCACGGTGAAATGCCAATCTCCTCCGAGGTAAGGCGTTGCCCATTCTGCTAGAGCTGGCGAGTAAGGATAGCCATTTTGTTCTAACCACGCGACCAGATCCTTGCCCGAGCGCGCGGTCAGCACGGTGGCATCATAACCAGCTACGCGTTTTTCCTCGATCACACGGACGCTGGTTTGCTCTGCCGTAGGAACAGCTGCAGAACAGCCAATCGAAAATGAAGGTCCGCTACTAATATAAGGAGCGGTGATTTGCTTTAGCGTATCGAAAGCCTCGTTGCCGGATTCTTCTAACTGCGGTCGCGACGGCGATGGAACGATGAAACCCACATCTTTTGCATCGGTTTTGAAATTCGCCTGACGGATGAAGTGTTGGGTTTGCTTTTCCTTATCCCAAATCATGATCACGGACTGATCGGCATTCACGACGTTACCTCGTGAAACGGTGACGGCCGCACAGCCAAAAGTGGGAGTGATGGTGTCCCAGAGAAGGAGAGTGCATGCTAAGAGGTATTTCATGATTCGAGATGGGATATCAGGTTTTAAGCTGTTGGGCTAGATGAAAGGTTTCTTTTAAAAGGGTAGGGTCAAGTGGCCTCGCTTGACCGTAAATCATTTGAAAGGGGAATCGAAAAAAGAAGATCTAGGTCGGTCTCACGTCCGCTAGATGGATAGCGCGTGGATATTTTTGATTAGGTTCGACAACCCCGACAAGTCGGGGTCGACCCTACCTTGCCAGAAACGCGATGATATCGCGGAGTTCGTTGGGGGAGAGGATGTTGCCCATGGGCGGCATGGTGGAGATGGGTTGGGTGCGGCTTGCGATGTCGGACGTCTTGACGGTGGTTTCGGTTTTGTCGGGAAGAATCAACGTAACGGAAGTTTCGCTTTCCACTTTGAGAGCACCTGCGATGGATGAACCGGATTTGGTCGTGATCGACATCATACCGTAGCCTGGCGCGATTTTTGCTTGGGGAGCGACGAGGGATTCAAAAATGTAATCACGGCCTTTTTTACCGATGTGGGTCAGCGGTGGTCCGACTTCGCTGCCTTTATCGCCGATGCGGTGGCACGCGATGCATTGAGCTGCGAGGTGTTGGTTAAAAACTTTTTCACCAGCCACGGGATCTCCGCCTTCTAAAGAAACGGAGTAAGGTGCAAGTTTCTTTGCGAAGTCGGGAATGACTTGGCTAAATTCTAGAAAGAGGTATGGGCGTTTGCTTGGAGGATTACTGAATCTCTCTGCGTAGTTTTTTAGCAGTTCTTTTGCTGCTGGTGTGTTGATTTTTCCGAGTAGCAAAACCGCTTGTTGCTGCTCTTCTATTTGCTCGGATTTCATGATCGCTCCCGCTGTGTAATCGATCACTTTTTGCGGGTCTTTATCTACCAGAAGGTCGGCGGCATGGATGCGAAGTTGATACGATGAACTATCTTCGATAAGGTTTGGCAGGAGTTTTTCAAACGTTTTTGGGTTTGAGGTTTTTAGTGCATCGAGAGCCTGGATTCTAACTGCTGGATCGGCTTTGGGATTGAGTAATTCTTTTTCAAGATCCGCTGCGTTGGCGACGATGCCGAGTTGTTTTGCGGCGGCAGCAGCTGCGGTGGAGATGGTCTTATCAGGATTGTTTTGTAGAATTTTCGCTGCGTCAGCAAACGCACTGCTTGCGATGGCTTTATCGGCAGCGGGGTAGGGGTTGTGGCGACCGTCCACGGGATCGGTGTTGAATGCGGTGTCCCATGAGGTGAGAGCCTCAAGTGCGGCGACTCTGAGGTCTGCGGCGACTTCCTCGCGTAGTGCGAAATCGGTTAGATTTTTTGCAGCGGTTGCGGTTCCGATGCGGCGGTTTGCGGCGATGGCGCGGCGGATAGCGGGAGGAGTTGCGTTGGGTTTTTCTTTTAGTAAAGCGGCAAGTGCGGGGTAAGCCGCTACGATGGCTGGATCGTCGTGGATGGCGTGCGCGGCTTCGGCGACGACCTGCGGGTCCGCGTCCTTGAGTAGTTCGGCAGCGAGAGGAGAATTCAAACGTCGGAACGCAACGGCGGCAGCGAGGCGGACGGCGGGGGATTTGTGGGTGAGCGTTTTCTTGGCGATCTCCTCGGCTGGAGCGGCTGTAAGAGCCATTACCCCGGCGTGGCGGAGGTAGGCGTCCTTGTTGTTGTTTTCTTCTAACAGAGTGATGACTTGGTCGATCGCCGTGGCGTCACTGGTTTTCCAGATCGCGGTGGCTGCGTGAAAGCGGACTTGTGGATCGGGATCCGCCAGTAAACCCGTCAGCATAGGATTTAGGCCTTTTGATGTTTCGCCTGCGTGCTTGGCGGCTTGGGCGCGGAGGATGGGATCTTTGGATGTAGCTAATGCGTGGAATGCTTTTTCAGAGAACTGGCCAAGTTGATTCAGTGCCCAGATTCCATGGATTTTTGCGAGTTGATCGAAATCAGATGACAAGATGACATGATGAATCTCTCCGTTCACTTTTCGGTTCGCTAACTCCCACTGAGCGTCCAGTCGGATGCGCATGTCTTTGTGGGAAAGTCGCTTGATCAGATCTGCCGTAGAAACTTTGGTTGGTCCTTCTTTGAGAAATTTAGCGACCTCTTTGCGGATGTCTGTGCCGGCGATGGTTGGATCGTCGAGTTTCCAAACGGATCCTTTGTCGTTCATCGGATAACCGCCAGCCCAGTCGGCTGCGTAGAGTGCACCATCGGGACCGAAGTTGATTCCAACGCTCATCGGGCCGGAGTAAACGATGTGTTCATCGGTCATTTCAAACGTGGCTCCTTTGGGTTTTACCTTGAATGAGCTGACGTTTCCTTTGGGGAACTCGCTCATGAAGAATGCGTCTTCGTATTTCGAGTTGAGAGCGGTGCCGGGGTTGTAGGCAAAACCTGCCGGGCCATCGGAGTAATTCAAATTGGTTGGAGTGATGTAGGCGGGTTGGAACTTTCCAGTGGGCTCCCAAATGCTTTCGGCCATCCACGGGTTGTAAGCGGAGCCTCGGTATTGATAGTAATTTCTCCAACCCGTATCCGATCCTTCGGTGATGTGGAGGAAACGCTCGCGTTCGCCTTTTTGATCCGAGTCGTTATCGACCGAGAATAGATTTCCGTATTTATCGAAGGCGATTTCTTGCGGATTGCGGAGGCCACGCGCGACAATTTCAAATCCTGAACCATCCGGATAGCAGCGGAGTAGAGAACCTTCGTGCGGGGCGAAGAATTTTTTTCCTTCTTTGGATGTGACGTTCGTTCCCTTGTCGCCAATCGTCCAATAGATCCGACCGTCGGGACCGAGAATGAGACCATGCATGTCGTGTCCGGCGTAGGCAATGTGCAGACCGAAACCGTGGGCGAGCGACTCGCGCTTGTCGGCTTTGCCGTCGCTATTCTCATCGCGGAGCTTCCAAAGATCTGGCGCGATGGTTGCATAAACATCTCCGCGCCATGCAAGCACACCAGCCGCGATGCCGGTGACCTCGGTGTTGAAATTTTCCGCAAAGACCGTTGATTTATCCGCTACGCCATCACCGTTGGTATCGACGAGTTGGATGATTTTCTCGGTGGCAACGGTTAGATCCTTGCTGTCGATCTTTCCATCTTTGTTAAAATCTTTCAGTGAGGATTTTGGAAACTGGTTTTTGCCGTCGAGTTGCTTGCGGAAAAACGCGAGCTTGTCATCGACGGAGGTGAAAGACACATCGTGCGGCACCCAGCCATAGCCGGTGAATTCACGAATATCGAGATCGCCCACTTTGCGGCGTGCAGATTCGGTAACGTAGATCGTTCCGTCCACATCGACGGAAACGGAAACGGCGTTTTTGATCATCGGTTCTTTCGCGACAAGCGAGCGCTCCAAGCCGTTGGCTGCGGGGAAAGACTCGGCGCAGGTAAAAGCTGAAACGCTGAAAAACTGAAAAGCTGAAATAAGAATCGCGGATGTGCGCATGGGGGGTAGAGAGGTGGGAATTAAAAGGTAGGGTGCCATCGCCGAGGGCACCGTATGAAATGAGGAAGAAATGAATGTTCTGATGGATAATCAAACACGTTTCGCTTCGCGCGGTGCCCTCGGCGATGGCACCCTACCAAATACGAACTACTATTTCGCTGGGGCTTCGATTTTCAAACCGAGCGCTTTACCCATTTCAGCGGCAACAAGTTGATTGCCAGCTGGATTGAGGTGGACGCTGTCGCCAGTGAGGATGCCTTTGGGAAGGTTGTCTTTGTTGTTGGCTTTGAGATGGTCCATGAAAGCTTTGCGGAGATCGACCATTTGGCTTTTGGTGTCGGTTGCGACTTTGCGGCTGATCGCGCAATATTCCTCTAACATCGCATCTCGCTCGTTGGTACCGTCGGTTTTTTCACCGATGACGGTGGCGGTGCAGAGAATGACACGTGCGCCAGCGGCGTTGATTTTTGCGATGATGTCTTTGAGGCCCGTTTCGAAAGCCTCGGTGGTGGTTCCACCAGCCATCTCGCCTTCTTTATTTTTCTTCCAATGCCAGACATCGTTGATGCCGATGTAGATGAAGACGATGGTTGGTTTTTTGGAGATTACGTCTTTTTCAAGTCTTGCTTGTAGATTAGGAACTTTGTTGCCGCTGACTCCGGCGCCGATGACTTCGATTGCAAGATCTGGATGGGTGGCAGCGATCGATTCTTTGATCAGGGTGACATAGCCACCTGGTTTCACGCCACCTGCAGTGATGGAGTCACCGAGGAAAACGATGCGGTCATCTTTTTTAAGAGGAGTGGCAGTGGTCTCTGCGTGGGCGGCGCTGGAAATAACACAGAGTGTGGCAAGGATGAGGTTACGGATTTTCATAATGGTGGGTTATTCATAGACCTCGGGTGCTTGGAGCGCCAGAAAAGAATCTGCGGAGGCTCAACACGGCGATCAAGCTGGGGGAAATCTATGGTAGGGTCGTTTTGATAAAACGACCGACGAATCAAATTCTCGGACAGATCCCGCATGGAACCGTTGATCAACCTTCCCGGTAATCTTCTTCATTCACAAATCAGATAAGCATTGCCACTCGTTTAATAAAACCTCGAACCAGAATACTCTTCGGGTGTCTTAAAAAAACACCGACGATGGAATGGGCATGCGGGGTGGCGGTCGTTTTATCAAAACGACCCTACCATGTGGATCAGTCCTTCCGCGTCAGCTCTACAAACACGTCTTCGAGTGTTGCTTCGTGGCGGGCAAGGGAGCGAAGCGGCCATTGGTGTTTCATGCAAAGCTTGTGAATGCATTGGCGGGTGTCGGTTCCGGAGTCTGACCAGAGGGTGAAATGGATCCAGCCGTCTTCGAGCAGCTCCGAGGTGACTTTTTTTACGCTGCCGATTTCGGCAAGGGCGTTGGTTGCTTCTTCGAAAGGGGCTTGGATTTCGGTATGCACCCGGCCGGCGGTGCGCATCTCGTTGATGAGGTTTTGCGGCGTGTCGGCGGCTTTGATCTGGCCGTTGTCGATAATGATGACCCGATTCGCGATCATTTCCACTTCCGAGAGGATATGGGTGGAAATGACGACCGTATGATTCAGCGCGAGGCGCTTGATTAGCTCCCGGATTTGGCGGATTTGGACGGGATCTAGGCCGTTGGTGGGCTCGTCGAGGATGAGGAGCTCGGGTTGGTGGACGAGGGCATCGGCCAAACCGACCCTTTGGCGGTATCCTTTGGAGAGGGTTTTGATCATTTTTCGACGGACGCTTTCGAGCCCGCAGGTATCGATGACATGGGCGACCTGGCGGCGGGCGTCGCTACCTTTCAGTCCTTTGAGCTGGGCGCGGAAAGATAGGTATTCTCGGACCCGCATATCATCATAGAGCGGGACGTTTTCAGGCATATAGCCTATACGTTTGCGGGCTTCGATGGAGTCACGGAAGATGTCAAACCCTGCGATGGTCGCGGTCCCGCTGGAAGGTGGTAAAAAGCCGGTCAGCATCCGTAAAGTGGTGGTTTTTCCGGCTCCGTTGGGGCCTAGGAAGCCGACGATTTCTCCTTTCGATACCGAAAAAGAGATATCGCGGACGGCAAGGTGGCGCCCGTAGCGTTTGGAGAGGTTGGAGACTTCGATCATACAATTTTGAGATGCGGCTATATTTTCATTGTGCAATGATTGACGCAAGCCTGTGAGACCTTTAACTAATGCCTGCGCTCCGAGGGAAGCCTGAATATCAGAACCTCGCACGCATTTATTTTTAATCACATGAACTCAACGGTTTCGGCGCGACTCAATGCGGACTTATTAGACGAAAAATACGCACAATGGTGTGAAAATCCGCAATCTGTGGATCAGACTTGGTCGGCGTTTTTTGAAGGATTTGAATTAGGGGTTGCCCAACTGAAGAAAAAGGAAGCAGGGGAATCTGCCGCGCCTACCACCGCCACGGCCCTATCTGCATCGGAAATCGAGTTTAACGGAAAAGTCGTCAGCTTGGTTTATAACTACCGGACGCTGGGTCACACACAGGCGCAGATTAACCCCTTGGACGATACGCCAGAAGTGAATCCACGGCTTTCGATTAACGAATACCAGTTCACTGAGCAGGAAATGGCGCGCGAGGCATCGAATCCGTTTTTCCTAAATGGCGCGAAAATGCCGCTCACGCAAATGGTTGCTGCGTTGAAACAGACGTATTCCGGCAAGATTGGTTTTGAGTTCATGCACATCCACAATACGACCGTGCGTCATTGGGTGCGTGAAAGGATCGAACGTCATGGCTTGCACGGCGCGGAAAAAAATCCTGAGCTTCAGACAAAATCGCTGCGCTGGTTGTTAGAAGCGGAGTCGTTTGAAAATTTTCTCGCGAAAAGGTTTTTAGGCGAAAAGCGGTTCTCTCTGGAAGGTGGTGAAGGCGCGATGGTTGTGCTGAATGCGCTTTTGGAAAATTGTCCGAGGCAGGAAGTTTTGGAAATCGAGATGGGGATGGCGCACCGCGGTCGCTTGAACATCTTGGCAAATTTTGTTAGAAAAACCCTGACAACCTTGCTTTATGAATTTACTCCCGATTATGAGCCAGGCTTGGTCGCTGGTGATGGCGATGTGAAATACCACTTGGGTTATGAAAGTATTCGTGAGTTTCCTGATGGAAACGTGCGAGTCAGTCTTGCGGCAAACCCCAGCCACCTTGAAGCGGTCAACGCAGTGGTCGAAGGTAAAGCACGTGCGCGTCAGCGAGTCATTGGCGATGACGGTGTCTCCACCGATCGCAAACGCGTGTTGCCGATTTTGATTCACGGTGATGCCGCCTTCGCGGGTCAGGGCTCAATTGCTGAGGTCCTCAATCTTTCGCAGCTTCCAGGTTACCGCACCGGCGGAACCATCCATTTGATCATCAACAACCAAATCGGCTTCACCACGATGCCAGCCGATGCGCGTTCATCCGCCTATGCGACGGATGTGGCGAAAATGATCGAAGCGCCGATTCTACACGTGAACGGTGAAGAGCCGATGGAACTTTACTGGGCGGCACAGTTTGCCTTGGAGTTCCGCCAGAAATTCGGACGCGACATCGTTATCGACATGTATTGCTACCGTCGCCAAGGCCACAACGAGGCAGACCAAGCCGCGTTCACTCAGCCCTTGGTTGCGAAACAAATCGCCGCGCGCGAGACGTTTGGACAAGTTTACAAACGCCAGCTCGTCTCCGAGGGCGTGATGACTCAGAAAGAAGCCGATGATTTAGAGCAAACGATCTGGGACAAGCTGGAAGATGGATACAAAACCATGATCGAGCTTTCCGAAGCCGGTGACCGGACAGTGTTCAGTGGATCGACCGCGATCATTCAACCTAGTTACTCTCACGCACCAGTCGCAACGGGTATCAATCGCGATATGCTCCAAGAGATCGGAAAAGTTCTCACCACCGTTCCAGATGATTTCAACCTGAATCCAACCTTGGAAAAACGCTTCATCCCGCGTCGTGTCGAAGCGCTGGCTACAGGCGGCTCGTTTGATTGGGCGTTCGCGGAATCGCTCGCATTTGGTTCATTGCTGTTAGAAGGTTCGCCGGTTCGACTTTCTGGACAGGATTGCCGCCGCGGCACGTTCTCACATCGTCACGCGGTGTTCTATGATTATGAGACTCGTGAGCGTTACATCCCGCTGCAAAATCTTTCCCCAAATCAAGCGAAGTTCTGTGTTTACAACTCCTTGCTCTCGGAGTTCGCGGTGCTTGGATTTGATTACGGATACTCTCTTTCCTACCCGAGCATGCTGCTGATGTGGGAAGCTCAGTTCGGAGATTTCTCGAACGGCGCGCAGGTCATCATTGATCAATTCATTTCCTCTGCGGAATCGAAATGGCAGACACCGAGCGATTTGGTGATGTTGCTTCCGCACGGTTACGAAGGCATGGGCCCCGAGCATTCGAGTGCACGCCTTGAGCGTTTCCTGCAGCTATGTGCTGAGGAAAATCTCATTGTCGGAAACTTCACCACGCCTGCTCAGTATTTCCACGCGCTGCGTCGTCAGAAGCGCCGCAATTTCCGCAAACCTCTCATCTTGATGACTCCGAAAAGTTTGCTC
>JANOKJ010000013.1:0-42151 GCA_031419275.1 Akkermansiaceae bacterium
TGATTGCACCCCGCTGAACATATTCCCGCTTCTGGGCTAAGCGGCCTTTGTTCGTCATTGCCGCAGGGATGGTTGCGGTCGTTATGCTGGGAGCTACTCACTCAAGTCTCGGGTGGCTTATTGCGGTTTGTTTCTCCTTACTCATCGGATGGCTGATTCATTGGCGCATGGCCAGCGTCACATTTGTTCTAGCAGCAGCGATCCTGACCCACGTTCATTACCGCAATGCCCTCCAACGCGAAGGCGAAGCGTGGCTTGCGAAACAAGATCCTCAACGCGTCGAAGCGCGATTGTTAGAAGATGCGAAAGGAGACAAGGGCCGCTGGCATGCTTCAGCAGAAATCCGCCGACCCGGCGCATACTCCGTCAAAGTGCAATGGCTGGGCGCAGGTGATCCTCCACCCGCTGGCACCGAGCTCATCTCACAAGGCGTTTTTAAAGCGATGGAACCCGAGCGCAATCCCGGTGCCCCAGATCGGATGGCAATGATGCGCGCGGAGGGAATCATCGGCACATTTCGCGCGAGTGAAATGCGTGAAAAGCGCTGGATCGGCCCGATCTCAGAAAAAAAGGCAGCGTTCAAAAAATCATTTCATCAAAGCATCATCGCGGGACTTGATCCGGATAGCACAGCCACAAAAGTGATTCTCGCGGTTGTGATTGGGGAGAAATCTCCAGATTCACTGGGGCTGATCCGAGCATTTTTTGAAAGTGGAACTCTGCATGCCTTTTCGGTCAGCGGCCTTCATGTGACGATGGTTGGCGGGATGCTTTGGGGTCTGTTGAGCCTATTAAGATGCCCACGCCGATGGGCAATTCCTGTAATCATTTTCTCGATGTTTGGCTATGTGTGGCTGACAGGAAGCGCACCTGCCGCCTTGCGAGCAGGTTGGATGAGCGCCGTTTTTCTCGGAGCTTTCATGTTGCGCCGCCGACCCGACCTTCTCAACTCACTCGGCGCAGTATTGTTGTTTGCCATGCTCTGGGATCCGGGAATCATTCGTTTGCCTGGTGTGCAATTGTCCTACGGAGTCGTCGCCGCTATCGGTCTGGGAACCGCACTTGCGCGTCGCTGCATTGATTGGATCGCAGAAAAAGAAGAGCTGCTTCCAAATAGCGAGTTGTCATGGTTACAAACAAAATGCCTGAAATTTCGCGAATACCTTGCCAACAGCCTTGCCGTATCTCTCGCCGCCTCCGTTGGCTCCACTCCCTTGGCCATCTTCCACTTCGGAGTCATTACACCAGTTTCAGTATTTGCTACTATGTTTCTCGTATTTCAGGTGTTCATCCTGCTCGCCATCGCGCTAATCTCCGCGCTAGTGCATCCCATCTGCCCGGGCGGATCTGAGTTTCTCAATCGCAACAACGCCATCGTCGCCGATGCCTGCGCGTGGACCGCTGGTGTGTTTGCAAAAATTCCCGGCGCATGGGCGTCCACGAATTCTCCCAGCCAGGACACGCTCGTCATTTACGATCTCAATTACGGTGCTGAGGCCGCCTGTTTTGCCTCCACTGATGGCAACGCCGTCATGATCGATACCGGTGGAAAATTCAGCCTGCAGGGCACCATCGGAATCTCCCTCAACCGGCTCGGGATGCGCCCTGACTCGGTCATTTTCACACACGCCGATGCCTCACACGTCGCGCCGCCGCCGCTTTTGCAGGAAATGTTTCCTATCCGCCAAGTCGTGCTAGGCATGCCTCTCACTAAAAAATCCATCGTACAGGATTGGGAAACCACCGACCCAAGCATCCGTCTCATCAACCCTCACCGCGGAGCTATCATCGAGCTCGGAAACGGAGTTCTGGCCGAGGTTATTCTCTCGCCACATGATCAAAACCTCGGCTCTGTCTCCGATGATCGATGCCTCATTTTCATGATCCATTGGAAAGGCTGGAAACTGCTCTGGCTAGGCGATGCCGGACGTTTGAGCGAACAAGCATTATTAGAAAATGGAATCGATCTCAAAGCCGATCTCATCGTCGCCGGCCAACACAAAAGTGATTTCAGCCTAACCAAACCTTTCATCGATGCCGTCGCACCCCAAGCCATCATCATCCCCCGCCTCGCCGGCAGCAAAATGGACGGCCCACGCATCGAACAAATCCAACGCCTGCGTAACCCATCCCTCCAAATCATCGACCGCGAACAAACCGGCGGCCTGACACTGACGATTGATGATGAAGGTCAGCTCGTGATCAGCGGGCATCTGGATCGCAGCTCAACCATGCTGCGGAAAAAACTTTAAGTTTTAAACTCTAAACCCCAAGCAAGATGGCTATTTCATGGCGACCAAATCAAAATCCGTATTCAATCAGTGAATTCTTATTTGAGGTTTAAAGTTTAAAACTTAAAGTTTTCCCATGAACCGCTGCCCATGGCTACCGCCAGACAAACCCCTCTACGTTAAATATCACGATGAGGAATGGGGAGTTCCTTCGCGCGATCCGCGTTACCTTTTTGAAATGATCTGTCTCGAGGGAGCACAGGCTGGCTTGTCGTGGTGGACGGTCTTGCAAAAACGCGAGCGATACCGGGAAGTGTTTCACAACTTTATTCCGGAAAAAGTCGCGAAGATGACCGACAAACAGTTGGAAAAAATCATTACCGATCCCGGGATCATCCGCCATCGGGGGAAAATTTTCTCCGTACGCGATAACGCCCGCGCGTGGCTCGCCCTAGAAAACCCCGTCGAGTGGTTGTGGAGCTTCGCTCCTAACAAAAAGAAAAAGCGCCCCAAATCGATGGCCGACTACCCCTCAAAAACCCCGGAGTCCGATGCCCTAAGTAAAGCCCTCAAAAAAGCCGGTTTCAACTTCGTCGGCTCCACCATCGCCTACGCCTTCATGCAAGCCACCGGCATGGTCGATGATCATGCGGCGGGGTGTATGAAGAGTGAATGATGAATAGTGAAGAGTGAAAATTTCATAAGTCGATTAATCTTCTGCTAAGTTTCACCCATACATTTCACTATTCACACTTCACTATTCACCATTCACACTTCTTCCATGCACACCCTCACCCGCACCCCGATTTCCGATAAGGAGTTCGTTCCTCCGCATTACTTCAAGCGGTTGGAGCGCGATGAAATCGTGCGCGGCGAAAGGCCTTTGGAAATGGATCTGGGCTGCGGGGATGGATCTTTTTTGATCGGTCTCGCCAAGCATCATCCGGAACGGGATTTCATCGGGGTCGAGCGTTTGTTAGGTCGATGCAAAAAAGTGGCGAAGAAAATCAAGCGTTCGGATTTGAATAACGCGAAAATCCTACGCCTGGATTCCAAATACGTCGTCGAGTGGTTGTTGCCGGAAGCCGCCGTTTCGCGCATCCATCTGCTTTGTCCCGATCCATGGCCTAAAGTAAAACATCACCGCCGCCGCCTCGTGCAGATCCCGTTTTTAGGAGCTGTGAAAACCGCATTGATGCCGGGTGGTGAGTTTCTCTTCATGACCGATCATGAGGATTATTTCGAATACGCCTGCGAACAAATTCACGCCAGCGGCCTGTTCGAAATTCTGCCGTGGGATGATGATTCTTTCTTTTACCCTAAAACCGATTTCCAAATCCAATGGGAAGCCGAAGGGAAATCCATGCATCGGATACGGTGTAAAAAATAGTTTTTTGTTCTTGGTTCCTAGTTCTTAGTTGGTGCTTCGCGCTGCATCTTTTCGAACCAAGAACCAAGAACCAAGAACCAAGAACCAAGAACCAAGAACCAAGAACTAAGAACTAAGAACTAAAAATATGCACACCGAAATCTCTTCAAATTCGCCGGTCAATCATGTGTTCGTGGATTTTGAAAACGTCAAGACGGTCGATCGCTCGGTGGTTGCCAGTAAAAACCTCCGTCTCTATTTGTTTCTCGGACCGCAGAATAAAAAACTCGATATCGCCGTTGTCGAATGCCTGTTGGAACATGCCCAAACCGTGCAAATGATCCGCAGCCCAAAGGCCGGCAAAAATGCGTTGGACTTCGTGCTCGCCTATCACCTTGGACAAGCCGTGCTCACGGAACCCAAAGCCCATTTCCACATCATCAGCAAAGACACCGGCTTTGACGCCTTGATCGATCTCTTGAAATCCAAAAACATCAAAGCCAAGCGCCATCCCGATTGGACCGCACTGAGCCTGCAATCCGCGCCAGCCGCACCGGCCCCAGCCGCAAAACATCCCGCGAAACCATCCCCTGCACCCACAAAAACCTCCCTCTCCGCTGCCGCAGAAAAAATGTTAGATAGTTTGAAAAAATCTGCTACGATTCGCCCAAAAAAGAACAAGACTCTCATCACTTACGCCCGCAATTTCAGTGGCAAAGACAAACCCGACACCGAAGCCGAAAAACTCATCGCCGAACTTAAGCGCATCAAAGCCTTAGAAATCGATGAAAAGGGAAACGTTTCTTACAAGCTGTGAATATTTGCTATTGGAAATACTTGCTCAGTATGAAAATTACTCACCAGGTAGAGGTATCCATATGTTTGAATTTCTTCTGATGATCTGGGTCGCGGCATTCTGCGGCAAGAACACCCATTTCCGGAAAGTGGCTGATCAGTCGATAATTACCGCCGCGTCTGCATTTTTTATGATTAACGGGTAAAAACTTCTTAGCCCCGATGATCTCATTCCATGGGATTAAATCATCGGTCCATTGATTTTCCATTCCTTGATAACCCCGTATGGCTTGTTGGATATTTCTTATTTTCATTACGCATTCCGCATAGACGCTATCGCGTCTTGATCCACGCTCTGATATAAAAACAAATACTAGTAATAAGCTTGAAATCGCCCAACGTGCAAGTTGCCTCGGACGCTCGTCACATTCATCCCCATGCGTTTTTTTGAAATGACGCATCCATCCAACGAGCAGCCAAATCCATATGAAGCCAACAATTGGAAAAACCAGATTTATACCACTGTGGAAATCAACTATTGTCCGTCCAAAAAAGGAACGAAATAGGTATTTCCCGTGACTTCGAAACTCGGGATTTGACCAGAGAACTTCAGGCTTATTTAAAACAACGCGATTGAGAGTACAGGTGGAATAATGGTCTGTAATGATGCCAATCGATCCATACCCAAGCATTAAGGACTTTGGATGGTTGCCTTTGGATTGAAATTCTAAAGACACATAGATAGGCATCGAGCAAATCCATGCCATGATCAAAAAAACGACTCCCCAATGAAACAAACGCTTGGGAAAACGTTTCCGTATTTTATTAAAAACGGAAGTCGGTTTTCCATGTTCAGGCTCTTGCATGTGTCATGACTATCCAGCAAATGAAATGATTCGTCTATCGATTCCTTGCTCAGGTCCCCGCTTCGCGCGGCGGCCTTGGCAATGCCGCCCTACCATTTCATCTTCTCCGTGTCCTCCGTTGCCTCCTCTCTCCGTTTTGAAAAAAGCAGGAACCACTCGATGATTTCCTATTCCATATGGCGCTAGCTATTGCCAAGCACAAGTGATGTGGTCGGTTTGACATTGAAAAGAGTCTTTGCCGTTTCGCGGATTTGCTGGGGAGTGAGTGAGCGGTAGATTTCCGGAAGGAGGCGATGGGTGTTCGCTGGGTTGCCGAAGAGTAGATCTAGTGCAGCGTGGCGAGCGTTGGAAGAGGGCGATTGTTGTTGGATGGCTAGGCCGGAAAGAGCGGTGGAGCGGACGCGTTCGAACGCTTCATCGGGGATGCCGTGTTGGGCGATTTTTTCGATTTCCAGCAGGAGTTCGGTGCGTGCGAGATCGATTTGTTCGGGAGAGGTGGCGAGGTAGAAGAAGAACAGGCCAGTGTCGTAGCCAAGGAATTGGCTAGCGCCGACGCGGTAAGCTAAGCCGAGTTCCTCGCGGATGCGTCCAAACAAGGGGCCTGCCATATCAGAGGCATACTCTTGTAGAAACGCGAGGGCGTGACGATGCTCGCCGGCGATGTCACTACCGGGATAGGCAATGGCGAGGACGGCTTGTTTTTTCGGTAGCGTGGTTTCTGCGGATTTTCCCAAAGAAATGTTAGAAAACCCGGCTTTCCATGCTTGTCCAGCCGGGAGGGATGAGAGTTGGGTTTCGATGCGTGCGATCATGTGATCCGGATCGAAATCACCAGCGATGGCGAGGGTAAGGTTAGAGGCGTTGAAATGACGGGAGTGATGCGCGACGAGATCGAGGCGTTCGATTTTTGTTAGAGAATCGAGACTGCCGAGCAAGTCGAGGCCGTAGCCGCTTCCAGAAAAGTGGGTGCGGCGGAGTTGAGCGAAGCAGGTATGAAGTGGATCGGAGAGGGCTTCTTCGAGAGCGGCGATTTGCGAGGCTTTTTCACGGGCGATCGCATCGGAGGGAAAAGATGGATTGAGCAGGACGTCGGAAAAGATTTCGAGGATGACGGGTGCATCGAGTGCGAGTCCGGCGGCTTGGAGCAGGAGGGCATTGTTGCCAGCTGATGCGGAGATGGATGCGCCGAGCGATTCCAGACCGAGGGCAATGTCATCCGCGGATCGCGAGGTGGTGCCTTTGGTGATTGTGGATGCGAGGAGCTGATTCAGGCCGTTATTAGAAGGATTTTCCGAGGTCAGGCCGGCGCCGATGGCGGCTTGAAAATGGATCAGCGGCACGCGGTGATCCGGCAACAAAGCGATGCGCAGACCGTTCGATAAGACGTGGGTGACGATCTCGTGTTGGCTGGCAGCAGATTTTTTCTCGGCGGCTTTCGACTCTATACCCAATGGATCGAGCGAGGTGTAGGTTAGCAGATTTTCTGTTAGGCTTTGACAAACTCGGCGGATATCCGCTCCTGTGACCGCGTTGATATCAGCCACGTGAGTGCGGGTGAAATTGAGATCGCGGGCTTCGTGCCAGTTCGAAGCGAGATCCGATGCGCGACCCGATGCGGAAGTCAATGTGCGGAACTGCGAGGTAGCAGTTTGGCGTTTCGCTTTGGCCATTTCGTCGTCGAGCGCGGTTGATGGAAGGTGAGTCAGCTGGTCGAGAATAGCAGCTTTGAGTTCATCACGTTTTTCTGGATGAGCTTCAGCAGAAATAGCGAACATGCCCTCTTCGTTGGGTCCGCTCCAAGTCCATGCGGAGATTTCAAGCGCGAGTTCGCGTTGATCGCGCAGAACGCGATGGAGGCGGGAAGAGCGGCCGCGGCCAAGGATCGCGGCGAGGATGTCATAGGCGGGAATATCTGGATGGCCGAGCGCGGGAATTTTCCATGACAAGCACAGACGGCTGGTCGGGATATCGAAATTTTCAAAATCCTCGCGCGGGCCGAGCTGATGGGGATCGCGTTGGATGTGCGGCTCCGGGCCGGAGACGATACGGCAATCATCTGTTAGAGAAGTGACTAGAGCTGCGGCATGAACAGGATCGAAATCGCCTGAGATCACCATGTGGATACGATCCGGAGTGTAGCGGGTGCGATGGTAGTTTTTCAGATCCGCATAGGAAATCTCATCAAACAAATGGCGGTGGCCGATGACGGGATGGCGTCGCGCATCTACGGTGAACGCAGTAGATAAGAGCAAGCGGGTAGAGACGTTATCGGGATCGTCAAGGCCCATGTCGATCTCGCGGCGGATGACATCCTTTTCATTTTCAAAATCCGCTTCGGGGATGATGGGATAAAACACCAGACCTGTTAAACATTTCAGAAAGGAATCGAGTGAGTGCGCAGGGCCATCGATGTAATAGACCGTGCGATCAAAGGTGGTGTAGGCATTCCAATGCCCCCCACCCGCCTGGACGGTTTGGGCGAGTTCATCGGCGGAGAAATCGCGAGTGCCTTTGAAGACCATGTGCTCAAGGAAATGCGAGAGCCCAGAACCGAGTTTTTCACCTTCATGAATGCTTCCTGTGGCGACCCATGCCTGCACGGAAATGACGGGAGCCGAGGGATCGGGATCAAGGATCAGGGTGAGGCCGTTGGGAAGCGTGAGACGGGTGGCAGAGGTGAGCGGATATTCCATCATGGTAAAGTCAGAAGACTTTTAGACGTGAGACTTGAAGACGCAAGACGCAAGAATGGAGGAATTTTGTCCATAGCTGTAGAGAGCTAAGAAACAGTTTAGCCACGAAGAGCTCAAGACAAGAACGTATCAGTTTACTTGCCTGCTGCGAGCTCGACTTTGTAGTCACCGATCGCCCACTGGATACCAGCCAAGTAGTGACGCAGCACTTCCGGATTCCAATACATCTCGTGGTTGTGGCCAATTGAGCAGTAGAAAACTCGGCCTTTTTGCCAGTTTCTCGCCCACGCAACTCCGTAATCGTTATCCGCACGCTTCTTGCCTTTCACTTGAGCGGATTTTTCCGGATCGAGACGTAACAACATGTGCACTTTTGATGAATCGTAAGGCGCTTTCAGCTGATAGATCTCTTCTTTGAAATCCAAGCGCTGACCATTGAACATCGCCGCAAGGGGATGTTTTTCCTGACCTGGCTCGACATAAATATTGACCTGCGAACCTGCACCCCACGGATGGCCATCGAAGTAGCCATTAATCATTTCGCCATACTCCGCCCATTCGTAAAACGTATCGGTCGCGGCGTGAATACCTACAAAACCACCGCCCGCTTTGACATACGCCATCAGGTTTTCTTTGAGCTCAAGCTCGTATTTCGTTGCCGCCGCCTTCTCTTCTTCTGACATTTTGCCCAACTCTTCTTTGAAAGGCGCGAATGGATTCATGGTCGTGCTCAAGAAACAGATCGCATCGAACTGGCTGATCTTGTCCTTTTCGAAATTCGAAAGCTCATCGCTGATCACCGCCTCATACGCACCGGTTTTTTTGCCCATCTCCTCCAGCGCGATTTTACCCGTCACAATCGATTGATGGCGGAAACCGTTGGTCCGGGAAAACACCAACAACTTACGTGGTTTGGCTGGCTTCGCATAAGCCTCGGCTGGGATCGATGCTGTGATTTTTTCAACAGCGCCACCGGGTGGTTTTTCATTTGCTGGGTTATAGGCTACAACTAAGGAAGCGACGATAGCTATTGTGAATGGGGGAATGAATGCTTTCATAATCAATAAATGTTTGTTGGACTCTCAGCATCAAACGGTCAACTGACGAGTAAAAAATCATGACTTCCCACACCACAACCCTCACTGCCGCGCAAGTGAGCAGACTCCGCGAGATTCTCGTAGAGCAGAGTTTTGAGTTTGTTGAAAAGGCGTATACCATTTTTGCGGGGAAGAAGGGCAAGCTAAACATCAGCGTTTACGAGAAAGGGCCAAAGGTTCTGATTCAGGGGAAAGACACGGAAGATTTCATCCGCTTCACGCTGGAACCTCTGGTGCTTGGCGAGGCGAAATTGGGTTACGAGGAAATCAACGATCCCGAGCATTTCGCCCCACACTTCGGGATCGATGAAAGCGGCAAGGGCGATTTCTTCGGTCCACTGGTCATCGCGGGAGTTTACACCAATGGGGAAATCACGCGACACCTTATCAAAGCTGGGATCACGGATTCGAAAAAAATCACCACGCCAGCGAAAATTCGCCAGCTTGCGGCCGTGATAAAGGCAACGCCCGGAATCGAGTTCGATATCATCGCGCTGCGCCCAGAGAAATACAACGAGCTCTATGCGTCCTTCAAAAATCTCAACCGAATGCTCGCATGGGGTCACGCCACGGTGATTGAAGAACTTGTTAGAAAACGCCCAGACTGCCCTCGCGCGCTTTCTGATCAATTTGCCAGAGCCGAGGTTTTGCAGCGAGCCTTGAAACAAAAAAACATCACGCTCACTCTCGACCAACGCACCAAAGGCGAGTCCGACACCGCCGTGGCTGCTGCATCCATTCTTGCCCGCGAGCGCTTCATCGATTGGATGGATGCAGCGACAAAAAAGGTCGGCTTTAAAATTCCACTGGGAGCATCAGCCGCAGTTATTGCAGCTGGAAAAACTCTTGTGGAAACTCACGGGGCGGATGCATTGGATAAATTCGCGAAGCTGCATTTCAAAACCACGCAGCAAGTCACTGGTGAGCTATTTTGAAATCCGGATAACTCAGCACTGGAATTTCTAACTCTTCCGCGAACCGCAGCAACTCTTGATTTATCTGCGTACTGACGAGAAAATCCACAGGCAGAGGCTTGGATCGATCGATTTCCGCAAGCTCTTGAGGATGCTTTCCGGTGATAAATTCCCACTCCACATCACCATGCAGGAAATCCGCAGGAAGCTCATATCTTTCCTCATTTTCCCCTAGCCACACCATGGCCCGGTGAGGTTTATTGCCGCGCACATTTTCTTTCTCAAGCCATTGCGTGAGGGTGCCGCCCCTTCCCACATAAACTTTCCAGCGTTCTTGAAGCCAAAAGCAATCTGACAGGGAGACTTTCATCGCGCTTTCCAACGCCTTCATGCAATTGGATGAGTGATACGGCTTCTCAACTGGATGGTAACGCGCGCTCCATTTTCCCGGAGCAATAGTGCGCAAGGAAAGTGCTAACACTTCGCTTTTACAACGACGCACCAACAGACTAGCTAAGGGACTTGCTCGAGTAACTCGTCCGAAAAAACTTACGACTTCCCCCTGAATCCCAACACGTTGATCCGCCAAAATGCCGATCACCCCGTTATTCCTCAGAAAACTTCCGACTTGGTGCAAACTATCTCGTTTCGCAAAGAGTCTTGTTCCATCGGCTTCACGCAGTTTCAGGACTCTTTCATTGAGAATCGGATTATTTAGCGGTCGGTAAAACGCACCGCTGTTCGTGCCTTTTGGAAAATAATGATTTATTCTGGTAAGCAGTTCCCAGTTTCCCATGTGTGAGAGCAAGACCACAACTCCACGCCCTTGTGCGCATGCTTCTTCTAACAGCTCAGGGTTTTCTATGACCAAAATATCTTCGATTTTTCCACCTTCAGCTTTTGGCGAAATGGATGAGCTCAACAAGTTCGCCATGGTGCGGATGAACGAATCGCGCGCCATCTTTTCCGCTTCTTCGAATGCAAGAGGAGCTGCGGCAATTCTCAAATTTCTGATAACGATCGCTCGGCGTGATTTCATTATTGGCCAAACGATCTTTCCGACAAGCTCACCAAGCCGGAACACATCCTCAGCAGGCAAAAACCGCATAATTGCCGCCACGAGCGAATGCCCGATAGCTTCTAGTCTCCAACTCAGTCTTTTTCCAAAACCCGCAGCCATTTAATCCAGTTCCTCTCTCCTACCAAGCGTGATCGCCAGACCGATCGATCCCACGAAAATAAAATAACATGCCAGCAGCTCGAGATAGCTTTTACAAATTTTAGGGATCTCAGGAGAAACCGCATCTCCGATGGAAGCCTGCCAAAACTGTTGTGTGCCGATCACGCGACTGAACACATAGATGATCAACAACGCCGCACCTATGAACCCTGCGCCCGCATGATGCCCTAGGGTGGAAAAAAATTTCAGCATGACATACCTGTGCCGCACGACAGTGATCAGTGCCATCAGCACCAATAGCCCGATCACCCAAGCATCTGGAAACGGCCACTTCATAATACCAGAAATGAAATCCTCAAGTTCACCGACCAATGCCGCAGCCAAGCCAAATGCGAGCACCCGACAAATGCAGCGCCGGTGACCGGAGTGCGCCATTGCCCCAAGCATCACTGCCGTAGATGCCGCGAGCAAAGCTGCCTGTAACAGTTCAACCGTGCCACGCTCCATAGGCGCTCCCGGCTTGTTCGGCAGCCACGCAGGCAGCAAAATCGCCACGGAACCAGCACAAAGCAACACCCCCCTGAGGAGGGTTTTCTTCCATGATCCTGGATTGGATTTGCGGCTTTGAGTTATCGGCACCCCGTTGCCTAAATCGTTTTCACCCACTTTTGCAAGGCGGATGAACCTAAACTGATAACATTCCCTGAGCTTGCGATGCCCACGTTTGTCGTTATCCTGCCTGCAACGTGAAGACGCTTTTTGAAAAAATCTATGACGGTGAGATCCCTGCGGACATCATCCACCATGATGGAATTTGTTGTGCCTTCAGGGATATTTCTCCTCAAGCCCCCACTCACATCCTGATTATTCCGCGTAAACCCATTCCCAGAATCGGCGAAGCCAGCGCAGCGGATCAGGAAATTCTCGGCCATCTTTTGCTCACAGCTGGGAAAGTGGCTCGCGAGCTCGGAATCGATCAAACGGGTTTCCGCACCGTCATCAATCACGGGCCCCACGGCGGAGAAACCGTCCCTCACCTCCATGTCCACTTACTGGGAGGCAGACAGCTCACATGGCCTCCCGGCTAATCATCATGATCACCGCACGTTTTTTCCATCTCTTTACCGGCATCTGCGCGACAGCCGTTTCCTGCCATCCCCAACCTGCGAAACCCAAGGTCGAGCGGGTTGTCATGGTGCATGGAATTTTTGAAGACGGAAAAGCGTTCGATTCTCTGAAGCGTCGCCTCGAATATCACGGCATCGAATGTTACGTGCCAAAACTCAAGCCCGCCGATGGTAGGGGCGGCTTGGAAAATCTCGCTCAAGGTTTACAGCGCGACATTGATCAAGAATTCGGCACGGAAGAACCGTTCGGACTTGTCGCGTTCAGCATGGGCGGATTGGTTTCGCGTTACTACTTGCAGGAACTCGGCGGTGCGGATCGCTGTGAAACGTTCATGACCATTTCCACTCCGCATCACGGAACCAAAATCGCACACGCTTACCCAACCAAAGGCGTCCAACAAATGCGCCCGGGAAGTGAGTTTCTCCATAAACTCCAAGCATCAGAAAATAAATTGAAAGACATTCCCATTGTCTCTTACCGCACGCCTCTCGATCTTGTCATCATTCCCACCGATTCGTCCATTTGGGATCGCGCAGAAAATCGCTCATACCATGTTGCACTCCATCCACTCATGCTACACACCAAGCTGGTGCTGGATGATATCGAGAAACGCCTTGTCCATTAATCTCCAACTATAACCGTTTATGAAATTGCATTACCTCATTCTAATAGCCTCGCTTGCTTCGTCCGCATGCGTTCCGGGAAATCCTCAAATTGGCTCGACGAGCAGCGTCCTAACAGAAACACAGAAGTCCGCCATCGGTAAAAAAATCTGGCAAAATGAATCCGGCGGAAAAGTCGATGGACTCACCGCGTGGAACGTAGGCGAGGAATTCCCCTCGCTCGGCATCGGACACTTCATTTGGTATCCTTCTGGCTTCAACGGACGCTTCAAAGAAAGTTGGCCGGACTTCATCGCCTACGCGAACAGCAAAGGTGCGAAACCACCGACCATCGCAAAAGTAGCCGATTCCCCATGGAACACCCGTGCGGAGTTTCTCAAAGATTTCAGATCACCTGAAATGAATGGCTTGCGCAACTGGCTGGCATCGACCGTGAACTTACAGACAGATTTCATTATCGAGCGTTCACGCGCAGCGTTTCCAAAAATTCTCGCAGCCGCGCCTCCGACGGAACGTTCAAAAATCCAAGCGAACTATCACAAAGTGGCATCGACTTCACAAGGCACCTACGCCTTGATCGACTACATCAATTTCAAAGGTGACGGCACTAGCCAAACCGAAAAATACAAAGGACAAGGCTGGGGACTGCTACAAGTTCTCGGCGGCATGGAAGACGTTGGCTCCGGTCCTGCCGCCGCCAAGGAATTTGCCGCCTCCGCAAAACGCATCCTCTCACGCCGCATTCAAAATTCACCACCCGAACGTGGCGAATCCCGTTGGGAAGAAGGCTGGCACAACCGCTGCGATACTTATGCGAAACCACTTTGAGCGTGGAGCTCTAAGCTAAGAGCTAAGAGTAAAAATTTCACTATTTTCAAAATGATTCCTGCGCGCAAGATCATGTATGAGGTTTCGACCAGCCTGCGGCAGTATCTCTATCGCTTTGATCGGCTGCGGGAAATTCCGAATCTCTATCAGGACTTAATTCGCTTCACAGGTGCCATGTCTTACGAAGATACCCTTGGCCGCGAAACGCTTTGGCTAACAGTGATGTATCCACAAGATGTCCTTGAAGATTTGCGGCGAGGTTTGATACGCATATACAGCGAACTCAAAATCGGGCGCGATGCTGCGGAACAAGAGCATGAGCACCTCTTGGTGGATCGGATTGACTTCGGCGATTTCGGAAACTCCAAGCCGTTCCGCATCCGGGTAACGAATCTTTTCAATGACAACTCCGACTATTTCTACGTGAAGCAAGCCGATGCTTCTCGAATCTACGGACTGGAACTGGAACACATTCTTTCACCCAACCGGATCAACTATATTTTAAGCGGAAACACACTCATCGAAGAACACATCGCCGGTGTTCCTGGAGACATGTTCATGCGGGATTATTTGAACAATCCCGCGCTCAACAAAGTACGTATCGCCAAAGAGTTCACGAAATTCACCGAACGCTCTTTCATCCGGCTGTTAGGCGATATGCGCAGTGTAAACTACGTGGTGGATATCACCCCGGACTTTGAGGAAGTGCAGTATCGCGTCCGACCCATCGATTTCGATCAACAATCCTATGAAGGCAACGGCAACATTTACTTGGCGTTTCGTTTCAACTCGAACCGACCCGTGACGCGGCTTTCCTTCGAGGTCCTAAACCGGAAATCGATTGATCAATACGTCAATGAAGAGCACGCGCAGATGGCGAGAAGAGCGAAAGTGGAATCGACCCGCCTGCGCACCTTGCTTGGGATCATGCGTCGCGATCAGGTCGCTCCTGAGGCACATGTCCGGCGGTTAGCGCTCGATCTCAACCGCATGCACGGAACCAAGGATTTCACCGATTGCGCCTCCATGGGCGAGCTGACTGCAGAGCATATTTCCCTGATGTTGGGTGTTTGAAATTCTGATCCCAAAGGAATCAAAATATTAACATGGAATAGAGGATCGCATTTCTCTGATACTGTGCGTCTGATTTTCCTGATCCCAAAGGGATCAAAGACATTAGCCCGGGGTCCTGACCCCGGGACCCACGCCCCAAAAAACAGCACCCTGAAGGGGTGCCAGAATCGTAACATCACCCACATCGATTCCTCTGCGACCCGCGTTGGGGTCGGTTTTCTTTTTTCTGTATTCCCGGGGTAGTTGTCGCTGCGCTGCTCAACCCCGCGCTAATTTCTGAAATCCCTGCTGGGATTATCGAATCCAGATATAGTGAACTTGACCATTTGCGCAGCAGATCAATCCACGCTATCTCTCTGTCATGAGCAAACGAGTGGTGATTTATGGCGCGAGCGGTTTTGTCGGAAAAGGTCTCGCTAGCATGCTCAGCTCTGAAGGCTGGGAAGTCATCGGAGTGAGCCGGAAAGGCACAGGCGATGCCACAGGTATTTCCAAATGGACCACGCCAGACAAAGCCGACTTATCAGATTGTGAAGCAGTAGTGAACTTATCCGGTGAACCCATTGACCAACCTTGGACCGATGCAAACAAGCGCGCATTTCACGACAGTCGTATCGGAGTCACTGATGAGATCGTGAAAAAAATCTCAGCGCTCAGTGAAGAACACAGGCCGAAGGTTTTACTCAACGCATCAGCAGTCGGCTATTATGGTGGACGAGGAGATGAGATTTTAGATGAGCAAGCACCGCATGGCTCAGGTTACGCAGCGGATCTTTGTGTGGAGTGGGAAGACGCAGCCATCAAGACAGAAGCCTTAGGCATGAGAGTGATCAGATTAAGAATCGGCGTGGTGTTAGGCAGGGGCGGAAAGGCTTTTGAAAAACTGCGAACCGTATTCAAAGCAGGGATCGGCGGACGCTTGGGAAATGGCAAACAATGGACCCCATGGATCCACGTCGATGACTTACGCCGCGCCATTGTGTTTTCTCTGAGCCATCCGGAGCTAAAAGGCGCAGTAAACGGCACCGCCCCGTATCCTGAGACCAATGCCGAACTCACTCGCAAATTTGCCAAAGCGGTTGATCGCTGGGTGTTTTTCCCTGTCCCAGGCTTCATCTTGAAAATCGCCTTCGGCGGCTTTGGCGGTGCGTTGCTCCAGGGTCAGCGAGCCCTGCCAAATCAATTACTGGACGCCGGTTTTCAATTCCGTTGCTCCAAACTAGAAGACGCGCTTGAGGATTTAGTCGATTGATCTGATTTTTCTCTTTGCAAGGCAGCTGGGCTGGGCTAAGCGTGTCGCCCGCCTATAACGGTGGTCGTAGCTCAGTTGGTAGAGCCCCGGATTGTGATTCCGGTTGTCGCGGGTTCGAGTCCCGTCGATCACCCCACTTTTTTCTTCGCTTTCGGAGCTCTTTCCGGGTTCGGAGAAAGAGGTGATTTAACCGTCATTTTCTGAATGCAACCGCTGGAAAGTAGGATTCAATATAAATTCCGCAATTCGCTATTATTAGCGGAAGCGTTGACCCACCCCAGCTTGGCTTACGAGTCACAGCGTCCTCATTTCGATAACCAACGCTTGGAATTCCTTGGAGATGCGGTGCTTCAGCTCGCGGTCACCGAGGCCCTTTTCAAGCTCTTTCCCGACGCCACGGAGGGCCACCTCACCAAGCTGCGTTCACGGGTGGTATCTCGCAAGGCATTGGCGCGTTTCTCCATAGCGATCAATCTCGGCGAATACGTCTTACTCGGCAAAGGCGAAGAATCCACGGGTGGCAGACGGCGGCTTTCGACTTTAGCCGACGCGTTCGAGTCTTTAATCGGCGCGGTCTACATGGATACTGGGCTGGAATCCGCAAAAGAACTCATTCTCCGGCTGTTTGCCAATGAGATCAAAGGCATGGTCGACAGCCCCGATGAGCGGAACCCGAAAGGCGAGCTGCAAGAATCCCTTCAAGCCATCCATCCCGTTGCTCCAGTCTATCGCATCGTGAGCGAAAGCGGCCCGGATCATCGACGCGTGTTCCAAGCCGAGGTCACTTGGCAGGACAAACTGCTCGCAAACGGCAAAGGCAAAAGCAAAAAAGAAGCTGAAGCCCGTGCCGCCGCTGAGGCGTTAAGACTGCGAAGTTGGGAAAATATAGTTTAGGGTTGCGAGTTTGCCGCTGGTGCGGTTGTTTTCTCTCGCTGTCAGGGGCCGTGGAGGTTTGGCAAGCGAACCCCGCCAGGACTTAATCGTAGCAACGGTAGTTTGTCCACTCTTGCCGCGGTTCCCTGGCGGCACTTTTTGTATCCAGCACCTTGCTTTGACAGAGCGCTTCATCGCGCTACTCTCCGCACATGAATCGGAGATCTTTTATCACCACATCCGCCCTCGCCGGAATGGGCATCATGGCAGGCAGCAAAGCCATGGCCGCAGAACCTGCGCCAACTCGCGAAATCGCGGTGTTCACCAAGTTTCTGGAAAAACTGACCTTCGACGAACTCGCCACCGCCATCGCACCGCTCGGAGTTGCTGGACTCGAAGCGCCGCTGAGAAAAGGCGGACACATCGAGCCCGAAGAGATGGTCGACAAACTACCGCTGTTTGTCGAAGCCCTCGCGAAACATAATCTGCGCGTCCTGATCATGTCATCCAGCATCGATAAAGTGGATCAAACCGGATTGGCAGAGAAACAACTCCGCGCTGCGGCAAAGGCAGGCATCAAAAAATACCGTCTCCAACACCTCAAATACGATCTCACCAAACCCATCAAACCCCAAGTCGCCAATTACAAAGCACAGCTCACCGACCTCGCGCAGCTCAACAAGGAAATCGGCATCCAAGGCCTCTATCAAAACCATCGCGGCAATAACTATGTCGGCGGGCCGATCTGGGACATGGTCGGGATGTTAGAAGAAATCGATGTCAACCATCTCGGCATGGCTTTCGATTTGGCTCACGCCACCGTGGAAGGCGCCAACGCATGGGAAATGAATTTTCATCTAGCCAGCCCGCACATCGGCGCAGTTTTTTACAAAGACTACAAACTCACCGGCAAGAAATGGGAGCCCTGCCCCATCGGCGAAGGCGCGGTCAATCCCCTCTCTGGCAAACTAGTTTCAAAACTACCTAACAATATCCCTATCGCCATCCACATCGAATACGTTAAAGGCGGCGATGTCGTCACCCAAACCGTAGAGGCAATGAAAAATGATCTCGCGACGGTGAAGAAATGGTTGGGGTGATCTCCAGCCGCAGGCTTTGGACTGCTGCGGTTTTCCGCAGCTTTTGCGGTGGATTATGCTGGACTGTGGATCTGACGCGCTAACTCAACGGCCGCGATCCAATACCTCGACTTTCACCTCCATCGCTTCCTTCGATCCATCTGCTTTGCTCTTTTCTAAAAACTTGAGTGACTCTCCAACCACCAGCGAGAGAGATGATTTCATCGAGATCATCATTTTCTCGCCGATCCTATCTTGATACGTAAAACTAGCATCTACGTGAGTAACATCTTCCCCGATAGATGGCTCAACCTGAAAATACCTCGTTTGTTTGGATTTGGGGTGAGTTACTTCTATGGAAGATTTTATTCCACTGCGACTTATAAGCCTAATTTCACCGTTACCTCGAACCGTGGTCACTAAAGAAATCGGATTTAATTCAATTACTGAGGTACACATTTTCTCGAATTGAAGAAGCGCTTTTATGTCAGATGAATAAATGAAGATTCTCTGATTTACATAATCATAGCCAAGTAAATCTCCTTCCGGAATTTTAAGCCCTAAAGTATTGTCCAAGTCGCCAAAATCAAACACAGAACCACGAATACGCGGGCCTAATATCTTAGGAGCTGTTATCATTTTCAGCTTTGATTCATCTATGATTTTTTCCTGCTTAACAACATCAGCAGTAGTAGCAAACGGATCATTAATTATTTTATCTTCTGGATACTTAACTAGGCCGAAAATCCTAAATATAACCTTCAATGGAACTGAGCACAAAATCAGCCTGCTTTTTTCACCAATCGCGACATTATCCGATTTCCAATATCTAATATCACTCGGGAAAGGAATAACGGTATCACCTTCTTGTCTCATGATCGCTTCAGAAATTGGAGTTCCATCGACGAGTTCGCTCGTCGCAGTGAGCACAATATCGATTCCAATCTTTCCATCAAATTCTCTGGCAAGCCAGAGGGGCGTCCCATCATCTTTTGGCACCACACGCGTATCAAATTTTGACGTCGAACCATCAGGTAGCGTAACCAAAATCAGTGTCTCGATATCAACACCAGAAACCGTAAGTTCGTCTTCATGAAATTCAGCTTTGCACTCCACGGCAATATCAACTCCATTCTCCGAATTCGAGGCGATCGTTTTTTGGCCGTTTCGAGTGAAGATACTGAGACTCTGCTTAGGAGGCTTTGAACTATCTGGTGGCGAGCCATCTACAGGCACATCATAAACGTCTATTTTGACGCGACATTGAGATACAGGGTGTTGCAATTCCCACTTATGCTCTATTTCTAAGTATGTGGCCCATGAACCTTTGGCAACGAGGCGCCCAGTAGTTGCATTCCACACGATCCATTCTGGTGGATCTGATAATACCCTGTCCGGACTAGACATCAGAACGGCAACATCCCAGAGCTCATCCTTTGGCCCGAAGAACGGTGATGCTTCCGGTGGTCTTTTCAAACGAGTCACACCTGTGACATTCAATCCTTCAGGGGCAATGACCGCAATCGGCGCTTTCCAAGCAATGATCTCTGACGCTACCGCCAAAGCATTAAAGCTCAAAATCAACAGGCACTGTAGAAGGATTTTCATTTATACATCCTGAGAAACGCAACGCATTGGCGCAAGTCAAAAGCTGAACGACAGACCGTTGATTATTTTGCTCTCCCCATCTTTCTCCTACGATAGACGTAGTAAATAAGCGCGGTGATAAGAAAGATGATCAACAAGGCGATTGATACAATCTTCAACCACGGGATGGGAAGCGGCATGGTGAAGGATTGGTTTAGCGGTTCGCGAAATGCGCGTTCGATCGGTGTACTCCAAGTTAAAACTTTTCCTTTGGCCGCAAACTGCGCATCATGGGAGGTTGCGGCTTTCGGGAGGTGAATGACAGTAGTAAGGCTGTGATCTTTGAGCTGCTCTTTGGTTATGAATCCGGAACCGGGGATCGCACGAGTGAGATCGATTTTCCGGTGATATTTCAGATCGGTGCCATGAAAATTGATTTTTGTATAACCGATTAAATCGCGCGCTGCGCTGGGAAGCTTATCAAATGCGGGACCGGAATTTATATTGGTTAGTTCCAGAGCGTTCTTGAATGTGATGGAAATATCGATTTGAAGTTGATCCTTTTTACTGGAGGTCTCGACGGTGTAAGTTGTGAACGCTGGAGACGCATCCATGAAATCCACGACCATCGATTTCACGCCTTTTTCCCCACCGTGAATGAGCGTAGCTGCGAGAGGGATACTGATTTCCACTTTGGCCTTACCTGAAGCATCGGCATTCAACCAGACTTCTTCGTGACTATCTAGGCAGGAAGAAAAAACAAAGGCGATGAGACAAGCGGCAATAAGTCGGATCATAATAAATCATTCAGACGAGCTACTCAGCTCTGCCCTCAGAATTTATTAAATCTGCTTTCCCTGCAAACAAAGCTTCTAAATTTGGCAAATCCGCCGCGCTTTGCGCTGGCTGGGAAGCGATGACTTTCCCTTTGTGAAACACAAACGCACCCGGCATTTGCAAGCCGTCGCCAGCTAGGTGGCCCATCCCGCAACCTTTGAAAACAGCTATCGCACCCCGCCACCACACATGCGGACCGAACAGCTCTATGAATCCACCTTTACCCAATCCAAAGGAGCGGTAGAGCTCACATCGTGGATCGGCGATTCTAACGACATTCGAATTCTGCCCGAGGTAATCGATTTCCTGACCGGACTGAAGCATATGAACCAATACCAGTGTTGCGTTATGTTGCTTCGCTTGCTTTTCCAGTTCCTGCAAGCCCCGCAATATCTGACGCGTGAACGTGCAACCAAAATGCCTTAAGAAAACCAATACCAATGGTGCCTCCATAGATGCATCAGCTAGCTTTCTGCCATCGGAAAGTTGATATACCTCAGCCGCCTCAGCGATGGAGTAAGGTTGGTTTCGTGACGGAGGAATCCCTGTGTGCGCTCGCAGCGCCGCCCAAAGAATCAACCCAAACAAGGGCAACCAAATAATATCGTTCACCGTAAGTATAACCAAAACTGTAGCAGGGAGCTGACCTTGAAAAACCGCGCTACTGACCGCTACAATCGCGACGATGGATTCGATGAAACCCAACAACACAATCGGCCAATGCTGAATGGGATTTTTCGAGGCGATGATGAGACCAAGACCAAGAATCGCCGAAATCACACCAAACATCTGCCACAAAAGGGGGTGGCCCGGCTCCTTGCAGTCAAACCAACCCAGAGCAAGCGTAGGACACAAAATCACCCACAGCGAAAAAAGCAGATGATATACCCCACTAGAAACAAGAACGATGCGCATCCATCTCATGACGCTGCAGCTTTGCCCGTGGCACCTAAAATTCATTGTTTACCATAAAGATGAAATTCAATCCCGCAACGGAAGATTTTTTTCAAATTTCTATGTGGATCGGAATGTTGGGTGAAATATAGAAGCTGGATCTGAGTTCATCGAATGACTGAATCTCACGAGCTCTTCGTCGTCTGCCGTAGCTTTTCAGCCTTCAACATTCCACAACCCGCCGCGACATCGATCCCACGGCGTTGACGAAATGTGCAGGGAATGCCGGATTTACGGATGATTTTTTGAAATTCCGCTCCGGCTTCACTGGCCGCACCAGCGAAGCCGTTAGTTGGGTTGAGCGGGATGATGTTCACGTGGCTGTCGATGCCATCTAACAAAGCGACAAGTCTCTCGGCGGTTTCCGGTGAATCGTTTTTCCCAGCGATCAGGGTCCATTCGAAAAAGATTCGTTTACCGGTCGTCTCGCAATAGCTTCTGCAAGCTCCGATCAGGCTTTCGAGATTCCATTTCTTGCTGGTTGGCACGAGGGCGGAGCGTTCGGCTTCGGTTGACCCGTGTAAACTTACCGCGAGGCGATAAGGGCGATTTTCCTCTGCCATGCGTAAAATGTTAGGAACGAGGCCGACCGTGCTGATCGCGATTTTTAACGGACTTATCGATGAGCCGCGGGAGTCTGAAACAATATCCATCGCTTTCATGACGAAATCGTAATTATGAAGCGGCTCACCCATGCCCATGAGGACGATGTTGCGCAGGCGACGATGCGGGTGGCTCTGTGCTAACATTCGCCTGACGTGGCGGACTTGAGAAACCATTTCACCAACGGTGAGATGTCGCACAAAGCCCATTTGTCCGGTAGCACAAAACACACAACCCATCGCACAACCGGCTTGAGAACTGAGACAGGCGGTGAAACGTCCGTCGTATCCCATCAGCACAGTTTCGATAACCTGACCGTCGTTGAGACGCAGAAGATATTTCCGCGTCAGTCCATCGCTGCTATGGATTTCATCATCCTGTTCGGGCGCATCGATGAAATACGCCTTCCCTGTTCCAACATATGCTTCAACCCAATTTTTCAGAGGCGGTAAAAAATTATTTTCTGTTAGATCGAGCGCGTGATCGCGATGCACGGCGCGCCAGAGAGCTTTTGCATGATGTTTCAAGACTCCAGCATCGGAGAGTGCGGATTCAATCTCGGAAAACGACAGGCCAAGTAAAGATTGCGGGACGAGATTCACGGCTCAATAGGGACAGCTCTTGGAGGATCAACGATGACTTCTTCTTCGATCGGCTCGGCGCGAGGAGGAACCACTTCTGCTCTAGGTGGGACTGGCTCCGCTTCTAGCGGGACAGGCTCTGCCCGTGGTGGCTCAGGCTCCTCTACTGGAATAGCTTTTAAATTAGGCTTCACCAAAAGAGCTTTCGGAGGTTCCGGTGTTGGCTCGGGTTTCACTTCGACCGGCTTCGCTTTTGGTGTTTTGATTTCACCCTTAGGTGGCGGCGTCTGACGCATACGGATTTCGACGCGTCGGTTAGAAGCCTGAGCATTCGCATCTCCCTCGATGATGAGTGGTTGAGTTTTACCAAAGCCGCGTGTGAAAATCCGCTCTGGATCCATACGCATCGATTTAACCAAATAAGTTTTTACCGCTTCCGCTCGACGCTCGGACAATTTGAAATTCATCTCGTCCGATCCGATCAAATCCGTATGGCCTTCGATCCAACAATACAGGCCGGGATTTTTATCAATCAACAAAGCGAGTTTCATCAAACCGACTTTTGCGTTCTCTCTTAGATCGGCGCGATTGAACTCGAAAAGCAAATCGCTTGGCAGAAGTGTTTTTTTGGAAAGCAGTAAGTTCTCCGGCAGATCTAACAACTGATCGAGGGATTCCACCCCATCCAGTTTCCCTTGATCGACTAATCCATTGTTGCCTTTCTTGATCAGCTCATCCGTGAAATTGGCCATTTCGCCATCATCCACTTTGACCGAGCCTGGATCGACGATAATCTGACCAACGGCTGCTGGCTGAAGCTCGGTCGTCATCCTACCAAAATCTGGAAGATTCGCTTCGAGATCGAATTTCGAAGAAATTTCATTCACCTTCTCGTTTAACTCCCCACTGGCGAGCGGATTAGACATTTTAAGCGCGTATTCAGGATCGACATTTGGAGCGATATCGATGTCTACGTCTTTGGGCAGGATTTCCAATAAATCGATCTCATCCAACAAGGCCGCAGTCTCATTAGGCGGAGTGATGACAGTTTCCGTAGGCGGAGTAGATTCGACGTATGGTTTTACCTCGACTCGGCGGATATCGATGGGTGCCGTAGTGAGTTCCTCGGTTTTCATGATACCAAAGGCGATTTTCACCTGATCTAGGGAGAAAAAGAGCACCACATGGAGCAAAATCGACACGACCATGGCAACCGTCGCCCAGCGCCCGAGATGATCGGGACCAGGCAGTCGGTAACCATCGGCATCGCGCGCCGCACTCCAACGAAACTCTTGTTCCATAATTGTCATCATAAACGATGAAATCGTGCTGGCAATATCGGAAAAATCGACTTATCCCACTCACGGCATCAAATGTGCTTACCCCCAATTATCCTAAATAAATATTATGCCAGCAAAGAAACCGACTACCAAGGTATCCGCCCCAAAAGCCGCGGCTCCCGCCCCCGCAAAGAAAGCTCCTGCCAAGAAAGCAGCTAAAAAAGCCGCTAAGAAGGCTGCTAAAAAGGCCGTGAAAACAGCGGTTAAGAAGCCAGCGGCCAAGAAATCATCTGCGAGTTACGAAGCTATCGCACACTCCGCTTATTTAAATTACCGCCGCAGGATGGATCTCGGTCTTCCCGGTGACCACGATGCAGATTGGCTCGAAGCTGAGCGTTCGGCCAGTGGCGAGTGATTCAAAACCATTCAACTATCGGGCCCGGATTGAAAAATTCGGGCCTGATTCATTTAACGGTTGTCATCTCGACCAGTTTATCGATAGTTAAGTTATCTTGATTAAAAGTGTAGTCAGTGGGCCGCCTTTTGATGGCGCAGCTGGGATCGTTTCTGATTCCAAAGGTTCTTACTCGTTTGAGATGAACACCTCGCGCACTGACCCCGGAACTTTTCCTGTTGATATTAACTCCACCCATTATCTGAAACCCCATGAACCCTACTACCGAGGCCATGCAACCCGCCCTGTTTGATCAATCCACCGCAACAGCATCTAAGTCAGCCATCCGTAAGCCCCGTCGCACAACTCAGAAAGCGGTGGAAGAATTCGGACTCAAAGCTCCCTCGCAAATGGGAAAAAACTATGTGCTCGATACGAATGTCCTCCTTCATGATCCGGGTTGTTTGGAACGGTTTAAAGAAAACCATATCTGTATCCTCGTCGATGTTCTCGCGGAGCTTGATAAATTCAAAAGCGAACAAACTGAGCGCGGCGCAAACGCTCGCCGTGTCCACCGCCGTTTGACCGATATCTTTTCTGCCGCGGCGTCAGTAACTGCCGGAGTACCAACTGTAGGCGGCGGAACGATACGCCTAGTGATTTACGATCCGACTAGCTGCCCGGACAACTCCGAGCAACTCAAGCAGTTCTATCGTATTTTTCCCGATCGCGAGCGAGTCGATCACCGCATTCTCGCTGCTTGTTTTCTGCTTAGACAATACAATCCCGACGGGCAAGTGGCGCTGGTCACAAAGGACATCAATCTCCAACTCAAAGCGCGCGCTGTTAGCATTGAGTGCCAAGATTATCTCAATGACAAAGTTGATGCACGTGAGGTTTCCAACTACGATGTGCGGCGTGTTGAAGTGGACGCATCCGAGCTACATCGTTTCGCCAGCAGTGGTGAAATCGAGCTGGAACAGGATAGATACGAAAACGTTTCCATTAATGAGTATGTCCTGCTTTGCTGCGGTGAAAAACAAACCATTCCTGCGCGTCTGCAGTTCGATGGTAAATTTGTTAGATTAAATATTCCAGAGGTGCTGAAAATTCCGGATGGCACGACTTTAAAGCCACTCAATCTCGGTCAGCGTTGCTTGATCGATGCGTTGCTCAATCCGGATATTTCTCTGGTGACCTGTTACGGCCATGCGGGAACGGGCAAAACCTTAGTCGCGGTTGCGGCGGGTCTGCATGAAATGTTCAACCGCAAATACAACGGCATCACAGTGAGCCGTCCGGTGGTTTCGATGGGTGATCAACTGGGTTTCTTGCCGGGCTCGCTCGATGAAAAAATGCGCCCATGGTTGCAACCCATTCACGATGCCTTGGATTTATTGATGCGTCCGAATGTTCCACTTGGTCCAAAACGCAAACAGCAGAAGCCTGCGGCAAATGGTATTGCGGCTAAGAAGCCTTACGAAATTCTAATGGAGCAAGGCATTTTGGAAATCGAAGCGCTTTGCTACATCCGTGGTCGTTCTATTCCGAATCGTTTCTTCATCCTGGACGAGGCTCAACAGCTCACCCCACAGGAAGCGAAAACCATCGTCACACGTATGTCGCGGGATTCCAAGTTGGTGTTGGTCGGAGATCCGGCACAGATCGACAATCCATACGTAGATAGCCGCAGCAACGGCCTGGTTTACACCCGCAACCGCCTGAAAGGTCAGCCATTCACCGCACACGTAGCACTCAATCGCGGCGAGCGCTCTGAGCTCGCCGAGGCGGGTGCGCAACTGATGTAAGCCATGCAGCTTAGAATATTCATCAGCGCATCACTCGCGCAGTTGTTGTGCTTTACTGCTGCGATTGGCGCTGAGGAAATTTCTCTGCCGGCGAAAAATCTGATTTTGGATTTGAATGCCGCCAAAGGAATCGAACTCGCTGATGGTGATCGTGTGGTGGCGTGGCGCAATCAGGCACCTATCAAAACGGAATTGGTTTTCGTGCCACAAGATCAAGGCCGCAAAGAAGCCGGTAGCGGCAGGCCGACTTTTAGAAAATCCGCCCCCGAAATCAAAGGTTTGCCTTCGATTGATTTTCGCCAACAAGAACTTGTCTGCAAAGATGAGGATTTCTTTGATGGCCTAACGACCGGCAAAGGCCACACGTGGATCGCAGTGATCGCCGTGCATCCTCAGCGGGTCGGATTGAAAGATGTGAATTCGTTTTTTGGAAACCTACGCAACGGCGAAAAATACGAAGGTGTCTGGGGTTGTTTAAACGATGACAACACCATCTGGTGGGGAACAAGAAACGGACGCAGCTTCGGACGCTTTGATAAAAACAATCCGCAACTCATCGGTCCTATTTTGGAACAAGGAAAGTTTCACATCATAGCGGGACGGATGACTGCGGGCAATGAAACCGCGACGCTTAGCCTGCATATCGGTTCGGAAAAATCCGTGGTGCAAGCAGATTTCCCGGTGGATCCGAAAGCGAATCCATCGCGTATGGCGATTGGACAAGAGCGAGATGCGATCGAGCATCCTGGCAAAGAATCTTTTGATGGAGAAATCGCGCGGTTCCTGATTTGGGAGCGTCCGTTAGATGATGCCGAACTTGCGAATGCGATGATGGTTTTACAGAAAACCTATCTCAGCGTAACCGCGGATTGAGGGCGATTTGCGCGAGGTCCGCCAACAGGTTTGCGCCGACGATGAGGAAGCCATAGAACAACACGAGTCCTTGAATGAGGAAAAACTCGCGGTCCGTTGCGGCATTAACGAAGTGCTGACCCATACCAGGGACTTGAAAAATGGTTTCAATGACAAATGAACCAGAAATCATGCCTGCGAATGCTGGACCGATGAATGCCACGGCTGGAATCAATCCCCCGCGTAACGCATGACGAGTGATAATTTTATGAGCCGGAACACCTTTGGCTTTCGCAGTGCGGATGTAATCCTGGTTGAGAACATCTAACATTCCACCACGAGAAAGCCTGGCGAGATAAGCGGCATTGATCATGCCGAGGGTGACGGCTGGCAAAATCCAATCGGTTGGCGAACTCCAGCCAGCGACATTGATCGCCTGCAATTTCAGTCCAACAAACACCGCTAATAAAGGTCCAATGACGAAACTCGGAAGACAAATACCAAGCATCGCAAAAGACAGGCAGGCGAAATCCGTGGGTGAATTTTTTTTCACTGCCGCGATCACACCCGCAGGAATGCCGACCATTAACGCAATAGCCATGGATGCCAAACCTAGCATTAGAGATACAGGGAAGGATTCGCTAATGATCTCGGAAACTTTAACCCCATCCTTTTTGATCATGATGCCGAGATCCTGATGAATCACCAAGTTTTTCAAATAACGCGCATACTGCACAGGCAATGGCTTATCGAGTCCGGTGTACTCATTCATCTGCTCCAGAATGTGCTCAGGAATAGCTTTTTCAGAGGTGTAGGGACTTCCCGGCATCGCACGCACGAGAAAGAACGTCAGCGTGACGAGGACAAACAACGTCAACAAGCCTTGCAAAAATCGGGAGATAAGAAGTTTGAACATGGCCTACTTGATTGCTTTTTTCTGGGGAACGAGGCGGACGTTAGTGTATGGGTGGCAGTCGAGGAGCACCGGATCCCATCCTTTTACGGATGGATCGATTAAATAATTTTTAGAACGCCATGCAACCGGAGCCATGGGCGCGTCATTTAAGAGGATTTCTTCAGCCTCCTTAAGGCGAACAAACCTTTCGACAGGATCTGTGACTTGTAGTGATGAATTGATTTTATCCAAAAACGCTTGGCTTTCCCATCCCGTGTTATTGTTACCATTTCCAGGAGTCCACATTTCCAAGAATGTGAGCGGATCGATATAATCACCAATCCATCCGCCCGCACATAGGTCGAAGTCCAACGATTGCATTGCGACGAGATACGCGGTCCATTCTTTATTTTCGATTTCAATCTCAACTCCCAAATGTTCGCGGAACATCGCTTGCGTTGCAGCGCCGATGGTTGCCGCTGCCTCACGGGAAGAAACTAACATTTTAAGTCTGGGGAATCCTTTTCCTCCAGGGAAGCCCGCCTCGGCAAAAAGTTTCTTGGCTTCTTCTGGGTCGAATTTGACCAAACGTGGCGGTTGGTAGCCATCGGTAGGCGGTGTGAGTCCGTAAGCAGGATTATAACCGCTGTAGATGTTTTTACAAAGGGCTTCACGATCCAAAACCATGCTAAGTGCGCGCCTCACCTTAGCATCATCCATAGGTTTTCTTTTATTGTTAAAGCGAAGGATATCCGTACCAAAATATGGCTCTTGGCGGAGAACCGAAGGGTTTTCCTTTTTCATCAAATCCACTACCTCTTTGGGCGCGGAATAAGTGACATGGATCTGTCCATCGCGGAACATGCGCGCTTCAGTAAACGAATTGGAAACTGGCAAAAAACGAATCCCATTGAGCGCGACGTTTTTCGCATCCCAATAGTAAGGATTTCGTTCTACTTCGATATGGTTATTGCGGAGGTATGATTTGAGTCTGAACGGACCGTTGCTGACATGCTCTACTTTTGACCATGGATTACCGATCATTCCAATTTTCCCGTGCTTTAATACGATATGTTTAGGAACCGGATTCCATGTGTAATGCTTAAGCACTTCTTTGAAATACGGCGTCGGCCCACGTAGCTTGATTTTGAAATTTTCCGAATCGATGATTTCGATCCCGACGGTTGAGAAATCTTTGGTTTCGCCCTTATTGAATGCTTCTGCGCCTGCTACGAAATAGAGCATCTCCGCATATTTGGCGGCGAGCTCTGGAGTGAGTATGCGCTGGTAAGCAAAAGCATAGTCTTCGGAAGTAACCTGTTTTCCATCCGACCACCTTGCATCCGGGCGGAGTTTGACGGACCATATGGTGTAAGTTTCATCGGGAGTCAGTTCCAGCGCTGAGCCGAGCGGAGTGGCGAGATCTTCGGATGGATGGAACTGAACCAAGCCCTCGAACAGCGCGCGCATCACGTTGCTGTCCAACACGCCCGTGACAACCTGGGGATCCATGCTTTTTGGGTCGTTTGAATTCCCGATGATCAAGATCCCCTCACGCGTCGCTTGATCAACTTGGCTTTCCTTTTCACAGGAAACCAAGCAAAGGCACAGGGCTAAAAAAGTGAGTTGGCGTAACATCTCTGGGAAGAGCATGCAATAAATGCGCCGACATGGCAGGATAAATTTCGCAACCCAGAAATAAATCGGTAATCATTGGGTCAAGCCCATCATTCCTTCGGCTCTTCCTTGGCTTTGTAATCCATTAACTTTTTGAATTCTGGTGGAAGTTCTTTGATGTGATTGAAATAGAGTTGATAGACTTTAGCCAAAGCAGCGGCCTGCTGTAACTTGGTGTATCCCACTGAGCCTTTCACTTCCTTATCGGTGCCCCAGAGTGCGATTGCCTCCTGAACAGCCGCGTCCTTATGGTAGATTCCTAACTTGGCGAGAGCGGCTTTGGATGTCAGATTTTCGGTACATGCAGCATCTGCGGTAATCACCATATCGAAAGCGACTGCTGCCTCGTCAGGGCGATTGAGTTGTTGCAAGGCAATGCCCTTGCAGTATTGAACTTGGACGAACTGAGAGTCCGGCATTTTTTGTTTTTCGCGCTCGAGTGCAAGAGTGAGCAAGCGCTCCCAAGCTCCTGCGTTAAGAGCATCCCAAAGCACATAGAGCTCTAGTTGGCGGAGTTGATATTCACGAGTGAGTTGCGCCTTTGGAAAGGTCGCCAAAGCTTCGGTGAGGCCCTTGTAATCTCCGAGATTCCTGAGGCACTCGAGTTCATGATATGCGGCTAATACATGGTAATTCCCGGGAAGGGCACCGACGGCCTTGGTCTGATCTTTGTATTTTTTGAACTGAGCCTTAGCATCTTCATACTTACCGGATTCAAATAAATCCATAGCAGCGTTGTATTCCGCAGGCTCCATGAAGAAAATAAGCTCGAAATCCTTGATATTAGCAACTTCAGCTGCCTCGGCCTCGGGGGGAGTGCGATACTCGATCTGCGTCGCATTGGCGGCGACAACAGCACCGACAAAGCTTCTGGGTCTTTCTTCTTTGGTGATGAATGCCGCTTTGATCGCAAATGGTGCTGGTGCTTTCTCTTGCCCAAAAGCGGAGAGGGCAAGTGCGGGAATGAGTGATGCGAGAAAGAGTGGTTTCATAGATTTGAATGATTTTAAGGTTCTGAAATGAGTGAAGCGATAATTTGATTACTGGCCTGCGGCTTTCTCTTTCTCTTTCTTAATTTGTTCCATGGATTTGACGGCTGGGTCGGCAACATACTTTTCAACAAGTTTTTGAACCTTATCCCAAAGCTCACGTTCTTCTTTAGTGAGCTTATCTTTGAAGCGGCTTGTTAGTTCAATGTATTGATAGCCACCCTGATAGGCGCCTTGGCGATCCGCAGGAATGTTTGGATCATTTGAAGGATTATTGCGTTTGTAGGAAAGCTCCATCCACGTATGAATGGCAGGCGCGGAGATTTTGACGTTACCCATGTAGGTGGACCAGACTTTCATATACATTAGAATCGCATCGTCGTTCAGGTTGCGCTTCTCAAAGGTCTGAGCGAGCAGGAAACCGACCTCGGCGCTGTATTTGGTGAAGCCATGTACTGGGCCAGCTGCGGCTTCACGGTTCAGGTATTCGTTTGCGCGCTTCGCCGCCGCTTCGTGATCACCCTTCGCCATCAGAACTTGGATGATCCGATAAAGGGAAAACTCGCGCTGCGATTTATCATCAGAATCTGCAAGAACGCGCTCAAAATCCTCAATGGATTTTACGAGTTGATCAGCTTGCTGAGATTTTCCGTAAACGTCGGCGCGGCCTAACAGTGCATTGAAACGATAAGACTTATCCGGACGTTCGAGTGCTTCATTGTAGAATGGAAGAGCTTCAAGTGGTGCCGCGGTCTTGCGGAGATAATCGCCTAGCTTGACCAAGATAAAGTTGGAAAGTTCTTTTACATCGAACTCAGTTTTGATGTTTTGGAACAAGACTTGAATCATGGCATTCAAGTTGCGTTTCTCAGCATCATCCTTGGCTTTTGATAGAACTTTCTCATAGACACCGATCACAGCGATTTTCAGAAGGGCACGTGCGACTTTGTCTTCGAGCCCAACACCCGGGAAATTGAAATAGTGCTCCTTAAGTTCTTCTGGCGTATGCTTTTTAAGATAGGCCTCGGTGTAGGAGTTGATAGCTTCTTCTAGTCCGAAAGCTTCTTGTGTTTTCGCCATTTCAGAAATGAGACCTTGGAGGCGCTTCAGGGCTTCTTCTCCGCGACCTACAGCGTCCATAGGTGGCATTTGCGCGACAGCCGTTTGCGCGCGATAGGGCGAGCCCTCTGAATACTTCTCCCAGTATTTGTCAGCATACGCGACGGCTTTTGGAAACCGGGTGGCAGGATCTTCATCGCTCTTTTCCCCGGAAAGCAAGGTAACGAGGTAGTAAAGAGCTTCGCTAACGATCGGGTCAATTCCCTTGGCTTCGGCTTTTTCAACAGACAATTGATAAGTTTCAATCGCCTCGGCGACTTTGCCTTGGCCTTCAAGCACGTTACCCTTGAGGTTTAGAGCTTGATTGGTGCTCTCACTGTCTGGAAATTCTTTGAGCAAACGATCAATTTTTTCCAAGGTCCCTTCCATCTCATTTTCAGCGTAGTGGGTATTGGCTCGATCTAACAGCGCAGGCGGAATGAAGCCCTGCTCGGGATCGGCTTTATATTTTTCGAGGAATGCATCGAGAAGCTTGGCGGCGTCTTTCCACAATTGAAGTCGAAACGCATTGGATGCCTGGAAGTAATTCACTTGCATCGCGAACATACTCTGTGGATATGTAGCGATGTGTTTTTCTAGGTGCGGGGCAGCGACCTCGTATTGACCCGTGTAGAAGTAAGAACCGCCGAGCACGAACAGTGCGAGATCGTGTTCTACAGACGGCTTCGGGAGTTTATCTTTGCTGATAAGATCTGATGCAATCTCGATACAGGTTTTATACTCCCCTTTGAAGAACAGCGTGGACAGCATGAGCTTCATGATGGCTTGCTTATGCTTGGACTCAGGAAACGTTTTTAGGAAAATATCGCTGTATTGCTGGACTTGATCGATCTTATTGAGAAGTGATGAGGTGCGGATCAGGTTATAAAGATTGTCCTCACGCTTCTCTGCTCTGGAATACAGCGTTTCGAGCTGATAATAGGCTGCGTATGCCCCTGATACATAACCCTGATCTTCATAGATGTATGCAATAGCAGCTAGCTTGATCATTTCGAGCGACTTGTTACCCGTGAGCTCTGCTTTCAAAACCGCTAGGTCGGCTTCCATTTGAGCACGGTTGAGTTTAGCAGAGCCGTCACCTAGAGCGGGGATCTTGCCCAGTAATTTGATTTTCACAGTTAGGTCATCAATCGCAACTTGGGTAGGAGGAATGAATTGATAGAGAACCAAGGCAGTTTTCACCTTTTCAGCAGCAACGGCATCGCCGGCGAGTTTCATGAAAATTTTGGAGAATCTCTGCATTTCGAAAGGCTCGATGGAAAGTACGCCTTTGTTTTTATTCACGAAATCAAGGAAGGCTTGCTCGCTTTCTGCTTTGAGAGAGACGTCGACAAGAACTTGAAATGCGGAAACGATGGCAGCGTTAGGAGTAGCGAAAGTGGCTTTGTTTTTGATGGCGATTTCGAGGTGCTCGTTGCCTTTTGGGATATCGTCCGTTCTGTAGTAGCAAATCGCTAGGTTCACATGAAACAAGCCTTGGGGATATCTATCTCTGGGCGTACGCTGTGCGATGAATTTGAGCCATTGTTCGATGGCGACGTCGTATTTCTCTGCCCCCATGGCGGCCTCGCCCCACTTCAGTAAAGCCATCACAATAAACGTATTACCATCGCCTTCAGCCCCGTTTGGGAAATCTTTATGGGTCGTCTCAAAGGACTTCATCGCGTCATCGAACTTCTTGAGATTGAGCTCACAGATTCCTTTACGATAATGAATATTGCCGAATTGAGGACCATATTGATCTAAGGCTTCTTTTGGAGTCGGGCCGTGCAACTCGATAGCCTTAGCATTAAAAGCGAGAGCTTGCTCCCATTTCCCCTCCTCCATGGCTTTCAGGGCACTATCAACAAGCGTGGCAATTTCCTGCGCGGGGAGTAGTGAGGAGGTGAGCAGCAATGTAGCGGATAAAATGAAGTTTTTCATGGCTGTGTTTATTGTTTTTTAAATTTGGATGGGTATTAGGTTTATCAAAAATAAAGCGCCGAGAGCCCGCCCTTGCAACAGGTAACGGCTGGCGGCGCTAAAAAATTAGTTCGAATTTTGTCTGCGGTGAATCACTCTTCGATAAGATCCGTGAAAGTAACTGATGTTATTCCAACTGCGGCAAGGGCATTGAGTACATCAATCACGCGTTGTTGAAGGGTGCCCGGATCCACCCAGACTTGGACGAGAGGATTATTTCCCGCACTTTTTGCTGCTGAGGAATAGAGCTGAAGTTGGCTGTTAAGCAGGGGCAAATCACGTACCGAGGAATCCGTATCAAGAGCTTGTTGGGCGGCACCAGTACCACTGAAAACCGCGCCTGAAGCATCAACTTTGATGAACATTGGATCGATTTTAGGTTGTTCACTAGTGGGAGGAGAATTTGCGGGAAGAGCCATACCCAGATCACTCTCACGTAATGAAATCGTTGACGTAACGATGAAGTAGATAAGAAGTAGGAAGCAGACGTCGATCAACGATGAGATATCGAGCTCCGGCATTCCTTCTTGTTCAAAGAGTGATTTCTTGTGACGTGCCATGGGGATTTTTGACTAAAATTTAGCGTTTGTTCGATCTTTCATAAACAGCAAAGACGACTTCTGTAACACCTGCTTCCGCTGCTGCGCTGATAGCTGTTCGGCTATATTTGAACATTGCATTTTCATCGCCACGAAGATGTAGCTTTGGTTTTAAGCCCTCAGAGTCGATTTTTTGTTTTCTCATCTGTACGACTTCAAAGATCGATTGTTTATCCAGTAGAACGACAAACTTCTCATCCGTATACGTTCCATCTTCGCGAACGTTGATGACGATGCGTCCACGTCCTTCCTCTTGCCTTTTAGAGTTCTTAGCAACCGGAGGTGTCACTGCAGGATCGGTTTGGACAATGATGGCGGTCGCGTTCACGATGAAGAAAATGAGGAGAAGGAAAACCATGTCGATCATGGGCGACATGTCGATTTTCGCTTCTTCATCTTCCACACCAGTGTATCTACTTTTACTGCCCATGCGATTTGAGATTTGGTAATTTTGAGAACCTATCAAGCAGCAGCTAAGACTCTGCTGCTTGCTGTTTCTTTGTTATTAAACGGCGATGCCTTCTGGAATCTTGGCATAAAGTGTGTCCGCATTGACTGTGGCAATAGCGGCATTAAGCATTTCCTCTGCTTGATGAACCGATTCCGCGACCAGCTGATTGTATTTATTTTTGTAATAAACAAAGCTGACGATGGCGGGAATCGCGTTAATCAGACCCCAGAGTGTTGTAAGAAGAGCGACGGAGATGTCACCCGCGAGTGCTGATGGATCTGCACCGCCGGAGGTTTTAAGAGTTCCGAACGCGCTCACCATACCCATAACCGTTCCGAGAAGTCCGAGCATCGGAGAGGCCTGGGCGCACAGTGAAATGTAGGTAATCCACTGCATGGATTTTCGCGCCTCGTTGTTCGTAAAATCAGCCATTGCGTCTTCCACTTGGTCGCGACCCAGAGTTTCTGGTTGAGTCGCATCAATGTTTGGGAAGGAGTAAGCGATCAAGCGGCCGAGATATGAGGGATGAGTCGCTGCAACTTCGATAGCGGAACGAACGCGGCAGTTGACCATGTGATCCATGAGTACCATTTGGAGCTCAGAAGGGCAAAATTTTGCCTTGGTTAGATTCATCGAGTTATAAACACAGAGCGCGATGTAAGCGACAACTGCGGCACCGATGAACAACATGGTTGGTCCACCGTCGAGCACCCAGCGCTTTAAGAATGAATCACTCGTGGCGGCAGGTGCCGCGGCAGGTGCTGCTGCTGCCTGCGCAAAAATATCTGATGCGGTAAGCAGGGTGAATAAGATGATGGTGAACGCGGTGACGCGGGGGCGGTTTTTAAATTTATGTGTCATGAGTTTTGCAAGTTTGCTCGGATAAGCAGGGAGTTTGGAAATATAATGAGGGTCGGCAAGGAAGATTTTACGAAAAATGAAAAAGTTTGTAGGAAATCCATTTACCATTTTTTGAAGTCGCCTTCGAAGAGCGGGTTTTGGGAGAACGAATAAGCTTTAGTATTCTTTAGAAAAGAATCGATTTCTTTTGCGAGTCGCTCAACCAACTCCGGCTGAGTAGCTGATAGATCCTTTGTTTCACTGGGATCGGCTTCCAGATCGAAGAGTTCTGAGCGGGCTGGCCAAGCCCAGCGGATGAGTTTCCATTTACCATCGCGCACGACCGTTCCGGGCGATCCGCCTTGATTTCCCCAGTGTGGATAATGCCAGAACATCTTGCGGTCAGAGGGCTGGGTGGCTGGTTTTTCCAGATATGTTAGAAATGATGTCCCGTCTTTGTGTTGATCCGGGAGGGGTGCGAGACCAGCGGCGGCAAGGATGGTGGGGAAATAATCCGTCGTATAGATGGGCTCCGCGCAGGTTTTGCCGGCGTTCCCTGTGGCGGGATTGCGTACAAGCACAGGCACGCGGATGCCGCCTTCGTAGAGCCAGCCTTTTCCGGCGCGGTAAGGAAGATTGGAAGTCGGCGAGCCTTCAGAGGTGGAGAGCCCACCGTTGTCGGAGGTGAAAATGACTAGGGTGTGATCGGCGAGGCCTTCTTGCTCAAGGGTTTCAAGGACATGGCCGACCGCGGAATCCATGGTTTCGATCATCGCTGCGTAAACGGCGTGGGATTGGATGGTGCGGTTCTGGCGCGGAGATTCCGGCGCGAATTCGTCTTTAAGTCCCAGTTTATCGCGTTTGGCTTGGTATTTTTTTACCAAAGCCTCGGGAGCCATCAGCGGCGTATGGACGGCGTAGAAGGAATGATAGACAAAAAACGGTTTGTTTTTGTTGGCTTTGATGAAATTCACCGTCTCGCGACCTAGGCGTTCGGTGATATATTCCCCATCCGGGCCGTCCTCGAGGAAGGGATTTTGGTAAGGAGAGAAATATCTTTTCCCGCCGTATGGTCCGCCTTTTTCGGTTCCGCCCATGTTGATATCAAAACCATGATCGGTAGGGTAATTGCCTTTCGGACCTAGGTGCCATTTACCCGCAAAGAAGGTCGCATAACCTTGTTTCTTGAGAGCGTCCGCCAATGTCACTGTGCCTTTGGGTAAATTACCCAAGTAAGGAGCAGGCAGGATGGGATATTTGTCGCGACCTTTTTTGTCCTTATCGCTTTTCAGGAAATTCTTCTCAGGATCGTAGTCTTTGGGAATCTCGCCTATAAATTCATTGGGAGCGCCGAAGTAATCGGTATTCCCCGTCCGGGCGGGGTTTTGGCCGGTCAGCATGGCGGAGCGCGTAGGCGAGCAAACCGGGCAGCTTGAATAGCCGTTGGTGAAATTGACGGCTGACTTGGCAAATTTCGCGAGGTTGGGCGTTTCGTAAAAGGAATCGGATCCATCAATACTGATATCTTTCACCCCGAGGTCATCGGCAATAAACACGATCACATTTAGGGGTTTCTCCGCAGAGTGGGCGAATGCGACCAAGGCGATCGATAACCATATCATTCTCATGCAAGCTAGAATGACGCCCAGAGCGATCTTGTCAAACTGGCAGCGTCAACGCGAATACGGCGCCGGATTGACCATCGGTCCGGTTGCCACAACTCAGTTTGCCGCCCATCGAGCGCGCGAGGCGATTCGATAACGCCAGCCCTAGGCCGACGCCCGGTTGGGTTTCGGCAGCTTGTTTGGCAGATTTATGAAACGGACGGAAAATCTTTTTGCACTCCGCATTCGAGATGCCGGGACCATGGTCGGAGACTTTGATTTCCAAACGGTTAGAATGGTTAGTCATCTCGATAGTGACGATTGGAGGTTCCGAGCCAGCGGCGTATTTTGCGGCATTGTCGATGAGGTTGAATAAAATGTGCTCAAGCGCATTGGAATCAATCGAGCAACGGAATGAACTCTCGATGTTCATTTCCAGATTCAGACTTGCGGAGGAAAGGCGTGATTCGAATCGCTCTCGCATCGATTCTAACAGCTCACCGATATTGTGTTCTGAAATAGAACTGCGCGCACTGCCGCGTTCGATTTTGGAAAACGCGAGGACATTTTCCACTAGGTGAGAGAGCCGATCTGCTTCGCGAGAAAGAGTACTGAGATATGCAGGACGTTTTTCCGGGCTAACCGCATCGTTTTGCAAAATATCTGAATAGAGCCGGAACGTGGTGAGAGGCGTGCGAAGTTCATGAGTCACGGCGGAAACGAACGAAGCGCGGCGCTCGCTGAGTTTCATGATGTTGGTGACGAGGAAAAAGGCGGTGACCACCGCAATAGCCGCTGCAAACCATCCGGCAACCAGAGAATTCATGATGCTTTTCGGAATGGCTTCCGGTGTTAGGTCAAGCGATCCGGGAACCAGTTTCAATGGGAACGATGCGAGCACGAACGAATCGTCCGCACCCTCAACAGGACGGCATAGCTTTGCGTTTGGTAAGTAAAAAGTGGCTTCATTAAGTAGGGATTTTTCAAGCGCTTTATGATCGACCAAAATACCCTGAGCAAACGTTGATAGAGTCATGCCTCTGCGAATGAGAAACAAGGAATCCTTGAACCAAAGCGGCTTGAATTCGGAAAGAGGGTTGTTGATTTCAATGCTGGACGGGATCACTCCAGATTTGGTGATGTCTATAGTTTGTTGTGCATAATCCCCATAGCTATTTTGAATATTCTTGGTCATCAATTGATCCCGACTCTGCTTCTCATTCCGGTTCGTCCATGCTTGAGTGTCATCATTTTTATTCCCACGATATTTGAGCTGCGATTGTTGTACTAACTCCTGAAGTTCTTCTGGCTCAGGCAGGAGTTTTTTTTCGTTGCTCGCAGTAGTTTTATCGGTCACCAAGGTCGCCAACCAACTGGTGCATTGCTGGAGTTTTTGCTCGTCTCCCCAGCCTTTGATTGCCGCGCCATCCGGAGTTTCGAAGCGAACGGTTGCTGGCAGAGACCGATCTAACTTTGTTAGAAAAAGCTCCCGTGGAATCGTGTTTTCTTCCAGTAAAATGGAAGTTCCCAGTGAATCCATCCGCCACAGGACGAGCCTGACCCGTTCTTGGACTTCCGCGCGGATCTCCGCGCGGGCGCGGTTTTTTTCCGTTTGGATCACGCTGTCTGTCAACCAAAGCATCGCACCGATCACCAAGCATGCGCAGAAGGTGAAGGCGATCCAGACGAGGGTCGTGGGTTGTAAGCGGGTCCAGTTCATCAGAGATTCGTGGGTTGGGTGAAACGATAGCCCTTGCCGCGCTCGGTGACAAGACGATGAGCAAGATCGTTTCCGAGTTTCGCGCGCAAATTCGCCATGTGCATATCGATTGTGCGGGTTTCGATTTTATCTGGATCCAAGTTCCAAACATGCCGCAGAATTTCATGACGCGTGAGAATACGGCTGTTGGCTTCGATGAGGTAACGCAGCAAGCAACCTTCACGCTCACTGAGTTCGGTGAGCGCTCCGTTGGGGAACTTGATTTTATTTTCTGTTAAATCGATCTCCACTCCATCGAACAGGTAGTTCGCCGCAGGAGCTGGGCGCTCGTGGGTGCGACGCAGCACGGCATCCACGCGAGCGAGAAGCTCTTTCATGCTGAACGGTTTGACCACGTAATCATCCGCGCCACCGACGAGGCCTTTGACCCGATCCTGTTCTTCACCGCGAGCGGAGAGCATGATCACAGCCTGGCCTGGCCGAGCTTTTTTGATCGCTGCGAGGATTTCAAAACCCGAAGGACCCGGCATCACGATATCTAGCAAAAGCAGGCGATAATTCGCCTTCAACGCCATTTCCATACCCACGTGACCATCAGGAGCCTGCAAGGTTTGATATCCTCCATACTCAAGAGTATCCACGATCCCTGTACGGACTGCGGAATCATCTTCGATGACAAGGATGGTAGGTGAGTCGATCATGTTTTTGGAAAGATAGGAGATTCAGCGTTTCACGCCAGAGAAATAACAGGAGCGGAACCACCGATGAACACGGATGAACACTGATAAAAAATGGAAATTGAATCTAACAATCATTGGGAGGGATAATAACTCTACGTTTCAATCTTATCAGTGCTCATCCTTGTTCATCCGTGGTTCTCTTCATGATTTAACTAAGATTACTTCTTGAAGTTATATCCGACTTTCGATGCCTGTAGGCGGGTGGCTTCGATCATGGCTTGATCGAGGGATTTATCACCAGTGGCGGCTTGCTTTTTCAATTCGTCGGCAATGTGTGCTTCACGTGCGGAGTTGAGGGTTTTGATTTCTTCTTGGATTGCCGCACGTTTGGTCGAGGCTTCAGCGATGGCTTTAGTCAGTTCCTCGGAAGTTTTTCCACGCAGATTTTCGGGAAGCTCCTCTTGTTTCAACTTAGTAATATCTACTTTCTTATCTCTCACCGCATCGCAAAGATCCCAGCTAGCGTTTGAGTAGTTCGAGCTGGATTTTGTAATGGCGCGTTGAACGTCTGCGCCTTTTCCTGCGTTTGCTGTAGCATCGCTGTCTGCTTTCTTTTGCATTTCAGCCGCCTCGTCACGGCGCGCTCCCCATCCAAGATAAGTCTCATTAAGTTTCAAACTAAGCTCAGCGATGTGTTTGTCCTGCGGAGCATCGATATGTGCGACGACTTTATCCTGATCGATCACCAGGAAATCTCCACCACCCAGTGCTGCACCATCGTGCCATGCACCGTTGATGCCATCTTGGCGATTTCCGCAGTGAATCGTATTGATGACGATCCCTTTCGCTAGGGCTTCTTTGGAAGCGGAGCGGGCATCGACCCGACCTTGAGTGAAAGGCTCATTGCCGGCGATGAAAATTGCTTTATAGGTTTTCTTGTTATCATCCCATGCGAGATCACCGAGGGCGCGCTGGATGACTGCGCCGCAGTATTCTTCTCCGCCATTGGTCTTGAGCGCGAAAAGCTTCGAACTCAAATCATCAAGATCACGGGTCATCGGACTAACCATACGGATCCAATCATTTCCTACGGCATTGCTGTTGTTGCCGTATTCGTAAAGTGCGACTTCAACGAACGGCGCTTCACCATCGCGTTCCGCATCGATGAAAGTGTTAACGACTTTCCAAAGCTGCGTTTTCGCCTGATCAATCAAGCCGTCCATGCTGCTGGAAGTATCTAACAGCAATGCGATCTGGATGCGGTTTTTTCCGTCGACAACGGGTTTAGCCGGTGCATCGACGGTGGGTTTATCTTGGTTTGGCGCGACTTTGCGGCCTTTTGCATGCGCAGGCATCTGACTGGAGATGATCGTGACGAAAGTCGCGGCAAGCGCTAGGGCATGTGTGGTGGTGGTTTTCATAACAACCTCTTTGTAGTCCCAGCTCCGATTTCTGTCCGTAAAGGCTGTGTAAAATCAAATGCGGGGTTGCGATCTGCGGAAGCTGATGAAAAATGGATGTGAATTGAACCTCATGAACATGATCGCCCACCCCCATTCACCCACCTTGTTGCTTTTCAGCGCCGCTTTGCTGCCTTTTACTTCAGTAATGGTGGGTGCCGAAGAAAAGGAAGTGAAGCCTGCGCCGAATGCGTTCCGCACGGCGTTGATTTACGATGATGTGTTTCTCGAACACGATACTGGGCCAGGGTTTCCGGAGCATCCGGATCGGTTGCGACGTTTGACGAAGCATCTCAAGGAACACGAAATTTCAAAACGACTGATGTGGGCGAAGCCGGATGAAAAGATCGATCCCTTACCGTGGATTCACGAAATGCATGACAAGAATTACGTGGCGGAACTGAAGCGGGCTTGTGAGGCCGATGAGAAACGCATGCACGACAGCGCGGACACACCGATTTCCAAACGCACTTACGAGGTGGCGACGCGCGCCGTGGCCGGGGCGTTGACCGCGGTGGATCTGGTGATGGAGAAGAAAGTGACAAATGCCTTTGCTGCGTTGCGGCCGCCGGGACATCACGCGATGCCTGATCGGGCGAAAGGTTTTTGTTTTTTCGGAAACGCGGCGATTGCGGCGCGTTACGCTCAGAAGCATCACAAGCTCAAGCGCGTGATGATCGTGGATTGGGATGTGCATCACGGCGATGGCACGCAGGCGATGTTTCTTGAAGATCCGACGGTGTATTTTATCTCCACACATCAATATCCGCTCTATCCGGGACCGAGCGGTTCGCCGGACATCAAGGGGAAAGGCGCGGGCGAGGGTTTCAATTTGAACCTGCCTCTCAAAGCCGGCAGCGGCGACGAGGCGGTGATCAAGGCTTTTGAAACCGATCTCGCGGCGGAGTTTCGGAAATTCAAACCCGAGCTGCTGATCATCTCCGCAGGCTTCGACGCCCACAAAGACGATCCTTTGGGCGCGCTCGGTTGGTCGAGCGAGGTATATGCGAAACTCACCGAAATCCTGCGCGGACTTTGCCGCGAGCAAGGCCACGAACGCATCGTTTCCCTGTTAGAAGGCGGCTACAGCGAAGGCGGAATCACCGAAGGCGTGAGGCGGCATGTTGAGGCGCTGGAGGTGAAGGCTGAGTAGAAATGGCTTCCGGAGTGTGATGCGCGGAGGCATGAGGTGGGGCGCCATCGCCGAGGGCGCCGCATGAAATGAGGAGATAAAAGATGTGCCATTGGCCAATTTAA
>JANOKJ010000014.1:0-17813 GCA_031419275.1 Akkermansiaceae bacterium
CATCGATCAAACCGCGCACCCCGTCATCCCCGGCCGCAATTTGGTGAGAGTCGCCGTCCGCACCGCATCTGCCGGTCGGTCAGCCGCTCAACCATTACGCCTCACCCTGCTCGTCGACCAATCCGGTTCCATGGTCCGCGCCGATCGCCGTGCCGCCATGGAAACCGCGCTAGCCTCACTCGCCACGCTCCTAACAGAAAATGATCAGGTTACGGTTATCGGCTTTTCTCGCACACCTCACCTTTTAGCCGAAGCCCTACCAGGAATCGAAGCTGGCAAACTTTCCAATCTTATCAACCAAGAAGCCAGCGAAGGCGGAACGAACCTCGAACAAGCCATCAATCTAGCCACCGAGCAAGCGCTCCGTCACAGGCTTGATGGTGCACAAAACCGCATTGTCCTCTTCACCGATGGCGCAGCTAACCTTGGAGATGCCGATCCCGAACGCCTCTCTAACAAAATCGAAACCATCCGCCAACAAGGCCTCGCCTTCGACATCGCAGGAATCGGAACCAACGACGTCAACGACAAGCTCCTCTCCGACCTCGCCCGCCACGGCAACGGCCGCTACTACCTCGTCGGTGAAAAAACCGCCAACACCCTCGCCACCCAACTCGCTGGTGCCTTCCGCCCAGCTGCCGAAAACGTCAAAATCCAAGTCAAACTCAACCCACAACGCGTCGGAAATTACAAACTGATCGGCTTCGAAAAAGACCGACTCAAAACCGAGGACTTCCGCAACGACACCGTCGACGCCGCCGAGCTCGCCGCAGACGAAGCCGGAGTCGCTATCTATCAGGTCGAAACCCTCCCGCAAGGCACAGGAGAAATCGGCGAAGTCAGCATCCGTTTCCGCGACACCGCCTCTGACGAAATGGTCGAGCGCAAATGGACCATTCCCTACGACGCCAGCGCGCCATCCTTTGATAAAGCCAATCCCAAAACCCAACTCGCCACCCTCGCGCTCTTAGCCGCCCAAAAACTCCAACCCGGCCCGCTCGCAGATGCGATCGATTTCTCTAACTACTCCGAGACCATCGCTAAGCTCAAACAAGCGAACGCCAACTCAAGCAAGACCCAGCAGCTTCTCGACCTCATCAACGCCCTAAAATAATTTACAAAGCCTTTACCCACAAACCCAAGGAGGGGCTGCATCCTGTTTACCCCGATAAGTCGGGGCTGCCTCATCTTCCAAATCAAAAATCAAAAATCAAACCTCATCAATCATCAATCGTCAATAAAACCGAATTATCAAAACGCACCTTTCTCAGAATCGATTGACGATTGATGAATGACGATTGTTGATTTTTGAATGAAGAGAATCTTCGAGCCAATCTCTCCCCTGAAAACTAGCAACTAGCCAACTTTTTTATGAAACTCCTCCTCGCCCTCTTCGCACTCCTCACCCTCACCCACGCCGAGGAACTCGCCCCAGAAAATCGCGAACTCCTCTCCTCCCATTCCACCATCTCCAAATTCATCGGCATCAAAGATCACGTTTGCAGAGGTGCTACAGGTTTATGCCCAGATAAATGCGGATCATCCGGCAAACTCGCGACCTTCGAGATCATCGAATACCTCGATTACCAAAAACCCGGCGAATACGGCGACCCCAAACAGACCACTTTCCAGATCCTGATCAAAGACAACCAAGGCAACGCAAAAATCTCAGCCGATATGCTAGCCACTATCGAATCCTTAAAACCCGATACAAAAATCAAACTCTCCTGGAACCACGACTACGTCACCAAAGACCGCTCCAAATCTCCCGAACGCGTCATCACCAAAATCGAATTAGAAAAATCCAATTAAACAAGGAGGGGCTGCATCCTGCTGCCCATATCTTCCAAATCAAAAATCCAAAATCATCAATCATCAATCGTCAATAAAACCGAATCACCAAAACGCACCATTCTCAGAATCGATTGACGATTGTTGAATGACGATTGTTGATTTTTGAATAAAGAGAATCTTCTACCTCTAATCTCTAATCCCCCATATCTTCCTCTTTCCACTGCTCACTCGGCACTTTCTTCCGCCACTTCACCGACCCCGCCGCAGCCCCTCACCCCAACCGCCCGAAACCCCAATCTCTCCCCTGAAAACTGAACACTAGCAACTAGCAAACTTTCCCCATGAAACTCCTACTAACCCTTCTAACACTCACCACGTTCGCTTTTTCTCAACAAGAGCGAATCATCATCGTCCCAGATAAAGTTGAAAAGCCCGTCCCACTTTTCTTCTCCGCCACTGCTGAAATCTCCGCGACCGCCAGCGTCAAGGAAACCCTTTCCACCCAGAACATCAGTTTCACCATCCATCAAGGCATCCCGGAAACCCTCACCCTCGGTCTTTCCGGTTTAGGTGAAATCACCTCCGTCACCGGCGATGGCCTGCGAGATTGGTCGGTCCGCATCGCAAAAGACGGAAGCCGCTTTCTCGATGTCCGTCCAACCATCGCCGATGAAAAAAATCCGCCTAAATCCCTCACTATCCAGCTCACCACCAAATTCCCTAACAAAATCGCATCCTCCCTTCTCCTCCCAACCCCTGCATCAGCCACAGGATTTTCCGCCAAAATCAATCTCGTTTCCGCTTCCGGAACCGAAATCCGCCTGACCGAAACCACCGGCCTTTCCCCGATCGAAGCCAAGAACTCACACAGCTTCATCACCGCATCCACCGCAATCCTGAAATTCACCACTACCCCAACCGGATCCGCATCGCGCGATCTTGAACTATTTGATTCCACCCTCAAAGGCATCCTCGCCAAAGACTCCCAAAGCATCACCTTCACCCTCAACGCCACCGCAAGAGCTAAATCCAACTCCGCATCCATTGAACTCCTCTCCGGCACTGCTGCGCTCTCTGGCAAAATTTCCGGACCCAACCACCACATCGCTCTAAACGAAAAACAAGGTTACGATCTCATCGCTGACACCACCGGAGATTTCCCCATCGAAATTCAATTCGTCGTCCCTATCAGCCGCAAAGGTGATTGGCACTCCATCGATTTCATCCTTCCAGCAGGTATCGTTGTTCCCGTCACGCTTGATGGCATTCCCGATAAAGTATCATTCAATCCAAACCTGACCGTCGCACCTCGTAAAATCAACAACGCATGGCGCGGCTTCCTTCCCGCCAACGGCCAAGCGAAACTCGCCTTCAAGCCAGCCGCAGAAACCGAAGACGGCTCGCTCTTTTTCACCAGCCAATCCATCACCGACAACCGCATCGGCTCCGGACTCATGCGCCAAATCACCCAGATCGACCTGCGTGTTCTTCAAGGAAAAATCCCCAACCTCACACTTTCGTTAGATGGCCCAGGTGAAATCCTTTCTATCGTCGGTGAATCCGTTCTCGCATGGACGGTCTCAGGGGAAAAAGAAAACCGTAAAATCGAAATCAAACTCTCCCGCCCCATCGAAAACGGCGAACGCATCACCATCGAATCCCAAGCTGCTCTCGGCGGATTTCCATTAGAAATGCAAGCCCTCCGCATCTCTCCCGTCGGCACACTCCGTCACAGCGGATTTATCCGTTTTGCCAACGATGGTGCAGTCCGCATCGAAGTTGCCGATGCCAAAGGCCTGATCCAACTCGCCCCTAACCAATTCCCCGGTGGAGCCAATGAATCTCTCCGCCAAGTCTTGGTCTATCGTTTTCCATCCGCTGACTTCTCAGCCAAAATTTCTGCTGATCAGATTCTCCCAGAAGTCGGTGTTACCGAAGTCACCGTATATGAACTCGCGGAGACAGATCGTCGCATCATTTCTAACATCGAACTCGATATTCGTGAGGCTCCCCTGCGTGAATGGGAATTAAAAATCCCCGGCGATCACGCCGTTGCATCCGTCACCGGCGCAAGCATCGCAGATTACGCCGTCTCATCTGATATCAAAGACGGACTTAAAGTCTTGAAAATCATTTTCACACAAGCCGTCGATGGACGACAACTCATCAGCTTACGCCTAGAGAAAAACGAAGCAGCCAAAGCCGCTTCATGGACACTCCAACCGCTCGGATTTCCTGATGTGAAATCCCGCCGCGGTTACATCGGTGCTTCCGCTACCGCTGGATACCGACTCGTCGCAGGAAAAAATACAGGCCTTGCAGAAGTTCCGGTTACCTTTTTCCCACGCAAAACCACAGGCCTTCAGCAAGCCTTCCGCCTTCGCGAAAACACATGGACTGCCGACCTCACCATCGAAGCCCTCGGACAATCCATCCAGGCCGATGTATTTCATCTCTACTCCCTCAAAGCAGGTGCTGCCTACGGTAGTGTGTTGATCAACTACTTCGTTGTCGGCGCACCAGCCAATGAATGGAAAATTTCTGTCCCAGCCTCTATCGGAAACGTCGATGTCACCGGTCAAAGCGTCGGACGCGATTGGCGCCGCGAAGGTGACACAGTCATCATCCCACTCTCCCGTCCACTCCTCGGAGCAGGCACAGTCCTACTTACCTTCGAACAACCCATGCCAGCTACTGGAGGGGAACTCTCACCCGGCGAAGTTCGTCCACTCAATGTCCAAGCCGAACGCGGTCACATCCAAATTGTTAGCCCTCTTCAAGTCAAATTCTCCACCCAACTCAGCGAAGGACCGTTGTTGAAAATCGATCCATCCGAACTTCCCCCTGAGTTTCGCCTACTCTCCTCCGCCCCTACGCTAGCCGCCTGGCAATACACTGCCCGAGATTTTAAAATCGGTTCAAAAATCGAATGGTATGAACCCGGTGAAACCGTTGATCAAGTCGTCGATTTCCTCAAACTCTCCACCCAAGTTTCCCGCGATGGCCAATGGGTCACCGATGCCAGCTTCTTCGTGAAATCCAAAGGACGTGCCTCCCTCCGCGCAGTTCTACCGACAGGAACTTCTCTTTGGGAAGCCAGCGTCAATGGTTCACCCGTTAACGCCCGTGCCGATGGAAAAGATACCCTCATCCCTCTCCCTGCACAATCCGATCCTAACCAAGCTTTTGAAATTATCCTACGTTATGGAGCCAAATCAGAAAGCTCCACGCAACCACGCATCACTGCCCCCGCACTGGATGCCCCACTCGTGATCGGTGAATGGACAGTCTCCGGCGATGACAACCGCACTCTAGTCTCACGTGGCGGCGATCTTCAATCAACATCTATCACCACCCCACCCACAGGCTGGCAAACGCTCTCCAATTACCCGGTTCCTGTGGCCGTGCTCATTATATTAGGAATCATCGCGGCATTCTTCCCCAAGGAGGGATTGCATTCTGCAGCCCGTTTCCTAACCGCCGCCGCCGCCATCGCCTTCATCTTAATCTCTCTTCTACTCGCTGCAAAAATTTACACCACTCCGACTCCTTTGGATTACGTACTCTCCTTCAACTCACCTGTCGTCCCTGCCGGTAAAATCATTACCTTAGAACTTTCCAACCTCACCCCATGGCAAGCTCGTGCAGGTTGGAACGTATGGCTACTTCTCACCCTAGGAACAGCACTGACGGTTAATGCCATCTCCAAAAAACATACGCTCATGAAAGCCCTTGGCCTCGCACTTGTCGGCGCGTCATTCCTCTCCCTCAGTGGCGGAGCAACCTTGTTTTTCCTCATCACGGCACTCTTCGCAATGATCATCACCCCGTGGCGTCGGATTACATCTATCCTCCCATTCTTCAAAAAAGCAGCCACTGCCACCGCGCTCATTTTTCTAACATGTGCATTCATTGATAACGCGGACGCTCAGGATCTCAAGCCCGCCGAATCCATCACTCAATCATGGGTCATCAAAGAAAACCGTCTCCAAGCCACCATGGAAATCTCCATCCGCGCTCAGCAAGGCGATCGCTTCCTGCTCCTCAAATCCCCCGCTACCCTCACCGCCTTCAATGGAGCGAACCTGAAAGTCCACAAGGAGGGGCTGCATCCTGCTGCTGCCCAACAACCCGAGCAGCAACAACTCGGACAAGCCTACATCCTCACCGCTGAAACCTCCGGCCTACTAACTGCCACTGCAAGTTTCGAAATGCCAATGACTTCCCCCGCGCAACCATGGCTCATCCCAACCGGTTCCGCCGCACTTCGTCAAATCACCTTGCGCTACGATCAAGCTGGATGGGAATTCTTCTCCGATTCCGCCGCGCTTACCACCACCCCGCCCGATCTCGCTGCAACCGAATCCGGTGCAACCATGATTCTGAATCCTTCACAATCTGTCGCAATCTCCGCCCGTCTCGCACAACGCGATATCTCCGCAGAGGAAACCAAATTCTTCGCCGAAGCTTCAAACTTGTTCTTACCTGGACCCGGTGTTGTGAACGGTCTCCATCATGTTTCCATCCGTCCGTCTCAAGGCAGGGTCACTTCTCTTATCCTCAATATTCCGGATGGATTCACGGTCTCGGATGTAACCAGCGGCCCAGTCGGAACATGGCGCTTCGATCCTAAAACCAAACAACTTCGCATTCCTATCGAACCCGCACAGTCCAGTGCCTTTGAATTCTCTGTCTCAACCCAACGCAGCGCCGCAGCACTACCTTTCGATCTAACCATCGCACCCGTTCGTGTCATGGGCAGCGCCGGTGAAATCGGATTCCTCGCCATGGCATTTGGCAATGATTCCCAACCCGAATCGATCGTCCCAACCAAGCTCTCTCGCGTGAACCCCGGCGATTTCAATGCCAAACTTCTTCCTCGTGACAAAGAAGGCAATCCGCTCGCCCTCCTCCAACATGCCTTCCGTTACGGTTCAGACGCCGCTTCATTAAACGTTAAAATCACCGAGGTCGCTCCTGAACTTCGCTCGGAATCTTGGCAGCTCATCTCTCTTGGCGATGACAGACTCGTCGTCTCCACCGATCTCTCCGTGAACATCACACGTGCAGGTGTCTTTAAACTTGCTGTGGAAATCCCCGCCGGACTCGAAATCGAGACCGCCACTGGTAGCGCTCTCAGTCACTGGAACGAATCCACCACAGATGGCAAACGTATCCTCACACTTCACCTTAACGGTAAAACCATCGGTAAACAAGATTTCAACATCACTCTAACAGGAAGACCTCCCGGTTCACAAACCAGCTGGACTGTTCCTCGCCTATCGCTGAAAGACGCATCCCGCGAAACCGGCATCGTCACTGTCGTGCCAGATCGTGGACTTCAAGTCCGTTCAGTTAGCCGGAAAAATATTTCTCAAGAAAGCGGCGACGACATTCAGGCGCTTAACAAACAAGCCTCTCAAGCAGCTATACGTCCAGGTACCCTCACCTACCGCATTCTCCAGTCCGATTGGTCACTCGGCCTTGCAATTAGCCGCCTCGATGCATGGGTCACCGCTAAAGTTTTCCATGAAAGCACCTTACGTGAAGGTCAGTCAGTGACCCGCGCATCCATCCAATACCGCATCGAAAACGCCGCAATTAAAAGTCTCCGCGTCCGTATTCCAAATCTGGATACAAACTCTGCCTCCACTGTCCGCGCAACCGGAGCCGATGTTGCTGATCTCGTCCCTATCGATGGTGAAGATGGCCTCTATGAAATTCGTTTCCAACGTGGTATCGCAGGAGAGACTCAAGTAATCCTCGAATTCCAACAATCCACCAAAGACACTGGAACCGAATCCATCAGCGCAATCTCTTTGGAGCAAGTGCGTCAACTCTCCTACTTCACAGCTGTTCGTGCAGGAGGCCGATTGGAACTCGATGCGTCAACATTGCCGCGCGGTTGGCAACGTGTCGATTGGGCCTTAGCCCAAGCAACCATCGGCCAAGCCGCAGGAACCATCGCCCCACTGCTTTTGTTCCGCGTGGCCGACCCCGAGGCACCACTTGCTGTTTCGATCAAACGTCACGAACTCGAAAATCTCGAAAAACTCCGTGTATCACAAGGAACCCTCACCACACTCATTTCTCCACATGGTGATACTCTAACAGCCGTTGATCTCAGCATGCAAGTCACCAGCAAAAGCACTCTGCGTCTGAAACTCCCTGACAAAGCAGAACTCTTCAATGTGCTCGTAAATGACGAAGCCGCCACCCTCGTCCGCGAAAAAGGCGAATGGTTGTTCTACGTTTTCCCATCACCTGATCCAAACCAACCCGCCAGCGTCAGATTCGTTTTCTCCGCTAAAAATAAAGCAACCGGTCAACTCCAAGGTCCAGTGCTCAACGTGCCAATGCAAAACCTCACCTGGCGTGTGCTCGTTCCTGAAGGTTATGAGATGTTCTCCCATAAAGGTGATTTCGACCTCAGCGGACAAGAGGCATACGGAACGTTTAGCCTCGAAGACTACAGATCATTTGCCCTTAATAAAAAGCAAAGTGACTCACAAAGCGCGGTCGCTCTACTGGATCAAGCTGTTTCGTGGGCCGCTAAAGGTGACCAGGAAAAAGCCGCACAATGTTTTAGCAATGCAGTCCGTAACGGAAACCTCGATGCAGCATCTGGTGAAGACGCACGCGTCCAACTTCGGGAACTCAAAACGCAACAAGCTGTTCTCGGCCTGAACACGCGTCGTCAAAAACTTACCTTGGACAATAATGATTACGGATCCAAAGAAAACAGCCAGCTCCAGGAAGCTGCTAGCGTCAATCCCATCCTCCAAGGAAGTTACAATTACGATCCGAGCAAATTCGATCTTTTCCTCTTAGGAAACTCAGCTGATGAAAACACAGCGCTCAAGGATATTGCCAACCGCATCGTCACCCAACAGCTCGCCGCAGAACCTGCGCCACAAGCCTTAGACATCACCCTCCCCGAACGAGGCAGCATGGTTACTTTCACGCGCAGCGTCCAAGTCGGTAGCGACAGCGAAGAGCCCATGTCCATCACTCTAGGCATTCGCAAAACCAACCGCACCTCCGCATGGTTGGCAATCCCTCTCTGCCTGCTGTTAGGTGCGATGGGAGTGAGAAGGAAGGCGTAAGGTAAGGAGAGGCTGCATCCTGCTGCCTTCTTCCATATCGGCGGCAAAATGCCGCCGCTCCTTGACACTAGAATCCAACTTAACTAACAGATTCTCATGCGCTTTTTTAATGACCTTGCTGAAATCGAAAAAACGCAGAATCACCTTCCCCACTGGCAACAAGAAGGCTCGACTTATTTCGATACATGGCGGCTAAAAGACTCCATTCCACGCGATGTGTTGGAACGGCTCATCTCCGAACGAACCGATTGGGAAATCCTTCATCCCAAACCATGGACGGATGAAGAGGAGGCAGAATATCACAATACATTCTCCAAAGAAGCGGATCGGCTAATGGATATGGGGTTTGGTGAATGTGTATTGCGTCATCTGAATTGTCGCGATGCGCTCGCGAAATCACTCAGCTTATTCGATGGTGAGCGATTCCTCATGCATTCATGGGTTGCTATGCCAAACCATGTGCATGTTTTATTTTCGCTGGTGGAAAGTGGAAGTTTAGAAAAAGTAATTGGTGGATGGAAGGAATACTCAGCCAAAGATATCAATGTAGTTATAGGTAATGAAGGTTCGTTGTGGCAGAAGGATTATTTCGATAGAATCATTCGCGATTGGGAGCATATGTTTCGAGTCGCAAAATATATCCGAAGAAATCCTGAAAAAGCGAAGCTACGAGACGGGGAGTTTACACTGTATGAGGGAGAATGGGTAAAGCAGATGTTGGGTTAACAAGGAGGGGCAGCAGAATGCAGCCCCTCCTTGGTGTCATGCTCATTGTTATCATCTTTCTTGACTCTCCTCACCCTCCCAAAACACCCTGCAGCGCACTTATGTTCCTCATTTCCATCCCTGCCCTGCAGCGCAATACCGCGATCCTGCGTGACGTTGCCGATCAGGCAGGCTGCAAGGTCGTTCTCGCATTAAAGGGTTTTTCATGTTGGAAAGCCTTTCCACATATCACCAAGGACCTCGATGGATGCTGCGCCTCAGGTCTATGGGAAGGTTTACTCGCACAGGAACATTTCAAAAAACACATCATCACCTATTCCCCCGCTTACGACGAAGATGATATCGATCAACTGTTAGAATTTACCCATCACCTCGATTTCAATTCCCTCTCCCAATGGTTTCGCTTCCGGGAAAAAATCTTCGCCCATCCGCGTTTTATTTCCGGTGAGATTCTCTGCGGACTCCGTATCAATCCCGAGCATTCCACCGGTCAGACTCCGATTTATGATCCCTGCGTCCCCGGCTCACGCCTCGGAATCACCGCGGATCAGTTGCAAGGTGCAGATCTCACCGGAATCTCCGGCCTGCACTTTCACACGCTCTGCGAACAAAACTCACCCGACCTAGAAACCACGCTCAAAGCGGTCGATGAAAAATTCGGCGATCTACTCCGCTCCGAACAAATCACCTACCTCAATATGGGCGGAGGTCATTGGATCACCAAACCATTTTACGATCGAGACCGCCTCGTCAACCTCGTGAAACAAGCAAAGGCAGACTACAATGTCGAAGTCTGGCTGGAACCCGGAGAGGCAGTCGCCATCCACACCGGTGTGCTCCGTGCCACAGTCATGGACGTTTTCGAATCCGCCGGCCACAAACTCGCCATCCTCGACATTTCCGCCACCGCCCACATGCCGGATGTCATCGAAATGCCATACCGTCCCGATGTATTTCTCGTTGAGAAGTCAGAGGCCCGAAGCCAGAAACCAGAATCCAGTGACCAGAGGCCAGCAGTTACTCTGGAAGGCGAGTCCTACCACCTCGCCACCGACCCCCAATCTCCCGCTCGCCCTCTCTCCCACTCCTCTTCAACCTACCGTCTTGGCGGCCCTACCTGCCTCGCTGGAGATGTCGTGGGAGATTACTGTTTCCAACGCGAACTCAGCGTCGGCGATGTATTAGTCTTCGACGACATGGCGCATTACACCATGGTAAAAACCACCACTTTTAACGGAGTAAAACACCCATCCATCGCTCTACTTCACGAAAACGGAGAGATCGAAACCATCAGAACCTTCGGATATCCTGATTTTCGAGACAGACTTTCATGAAATATCTTTACCCTGAACGTCGTAAACATTCATATTACGCCAGCAAATGACCGCTTCTTGTCGCTTGCACGTTCCTCCTTACTAACTTAACCTATTTCCATGAACACTTTATTCCTCGGCTTAATTGGTCCTATCGGCGGACCTGAAATGATCATGATTTTCGTAGTGGTCCTTCTTCTTTTCGGAGCCAAGAAACTCCCAGAACTCGCACGTGGAGTCGGCAAAAGCATGGGTGAATTCAAAAAAGCCCGCGAAGAGTTCGAACATGAAATCACTCGTTCCGCTGATGAAGTTAAGCGTGATAAAGATACCGCTGAAAAAAGCGCCCGCGTGAAGCCAGCAGCAAACAACGAATCTCACGACGCTTAATCCGCAATCACGGATTCAGCCATTAGAACTGATCCGCACCATTCACCTCCCCCCATGCGCAAGTCTTCTCTCTGGCTGCGCTTCGCCTATTGCCTAGGCTTTACCCTGCTCCTTTTTGCAGGGACTTGGTATTTCCAAAACTCGGAAACTCCTCCTTGGAAACAATCCGGACAAATTCCCAAACTCCCAAGTCCAGAAAAACGCCGAAATATTTCAGCATCGGATCATGATTCCACCCCATTTCGTTTTGTTTCTTACAATTTAAAAAACTGGCTAACCTCCAGCCAAAATCCTGACAAAAGCCCAGAATCCAAAAGCGCGATCATCGATATCCTAGCCTCCAGTGGCGCGGACATTATCGGCCTCTCGGAAATAGGTAGCGAAGCGGATGTATTGGAAGTCCAGCACCGACTCAAACAAGCAGGACGCGATCACCCCTACTTTCATCACACTGGCGGAACCGATCCCATCCGCCACCTCGGTATTCTTTCCCGATTTCCTATCACCTCAAAACAACAACCCGAAATCAAGATTCCCAATACCCAGCATTCCATGCAGCGCGGGATTCTTGATGTCACCATTGAAATCGGCGGGCGAAATACCCGCTTCATCGGTTTACACCTGAAATCCAAACGTATTGTTCCAGACTTCAACGAAGCAGAACTCCGAATTCTAGAAGCGGAGCATGTTAGAAAATACATGGATTCCATTCTATCCCATAACCCTGAGCTTCACTTGATTGCCTATGGCGATCTCAACGATCACATCGAAAGCCTCAGCACAAAAACCATTCTCGGAAATTACCGCAGCCCCAATTATCTAACCCCCGTTTCAATAGAAGATCAGCGTGGAGAAAAATGGACCTATTTTTACAGTTCTCAAGACAGCTATGATCGAATCGACTTCATCACAGTCTCAAAATCCCTCAAACCACACATCGACAAAGCAACCACTCGCATCATCGATACCCCAAACTGGATACAAGCATCAGACCACCGCGCCATCATGGTGAGCTTTAAATGAATTCACCATTTCTCTAACAATCAACAGCCTCATCTATGACATCTACGGTCAAGCGAGGCCGCTTGACCCTACCCTCTCACTCCACGACTTCATCATCATCGAAGACAGGTTCATTTTCATCCACCGGCACAGCGCGGAGAATTTCCAATGGTTTTTTACTTTCATTTATTTCCGGCTCTTCAATAGGAATCGCTCTAAGGATCTCACCATCTTCAGGCAAAACAATATTGGGTTTACCGTCGCCACCCTCAGCAACAACCACCACCGCACGCTTCGGAGGCTCAATGATTTCTTTAATTTCAGCTTTAAGTGGCTCAAAAAAGTTTCTCACCATCGGAGCAGCCATGCGGCCACCAGAAACTTTTTGGCCAGGCTTACCTTCATATAAAACCGCAAACGCATAGCGTGGATTATCGTGGGGAAGGAATCCAGCAAACCATGCCAGACGCTGATTTAACCTCGGAGGTCCCCATTGTGCGGTTCCGGTTTTTCCTGCCAAGGTCGTATAGGTCAAATTTCCACTGCGACCTGTTCCGTAACCTTTCGATACCACATCTCTCATCCCCTCACGCACAACTTCTACTGCTTCGTATTTCACACTGAGCCAATTTTTCCGCTCAGGACGCAGCGCCTGAACAACCCGCCCACGATCATCTTGCACTTGAGAAATCAGAGACAGCTTTGGCAACGCCACTCCATTTCCAATCCCCGCCATCATCTGTGCAACTTGTAATGGAGATGCAAGAAGACTGCCTTGCCCAATCGACATGTTTGCTGTGTCTCCTTTCAAGATTTTACGATTCTCGTTCTTCATCATCCATTCATTCGTCGGAACAAGTCCCTGAGTTTCACCGATCAATGGCAGTCCCGATTTTTCACCTAAACCCAAACGATTGGATAATCCCAGAAAAACGGATGCGCCAGTATCGATTCCAACTTGATAGAACCATGTGTTGCACGAACGAGCTATAGCGCGGTTCACATCGATTTCACCCTCAGGAACTGTCGTCCAGTTTTTGAAAGTATGATTACCGACAGTGATCGATGCAGGACAATTGATCAGCTTGTATTTATCGACGATTCCAAGATCCAATGCTGCCAATGCAACGACCGGCTTATATGATGATGCTGGAGGATAAGAAGATTGAAACGCGCGACCAAAAAGCGGCGTCGCAGGATCATCCTGAAGGGCTTGAAATTCCGTCGCACTAACACCTGGAATAAAACGGTTCAGATCAAACGTTGGCCGTGATGCCATCACTAACACTTCACCCGTCACCACATCAATAACCACAAAAGCACCGCGCTCGCAACCCTTCGCCAGCACATCCTCTGCAAGCTTTTGCCATTTTAAATTCAACGTCGTAACCAACGTTCCACCTGGTCGTGGACGTTTAACCTGCTCTTCTAATAGCTTGTTTCCATTCTCATCGAACAACAAGCGCTTCATCCCATCCACACCTGTAAGCTGCTCATTGAAAAGCTTTTCAAACCCCGCACGACCCTCGCTTTCCTCCCAAAGCGGTTCATTGAAATTGATGGGGCCTGTTGGCAGCTTCCCCACACTTCCCGAGTAACCAATGATATGCGCCGCCAAGCCTTTATGCGGATAAATCCGGCGATATACCGGCGACAAAATCAACCCTGCTGGCAATTTAGATTCGATCTTCTTCGCCTCTACATCACTCAACATCCGGCTCAAATAAAGCGGCAACCAACGACGATGACGGTAATGATCATAAAGCTCGTCATCGGTCTTCGGTGAACTGATTTCAATCACACCCTCGAGCTTCGCCATTCGAGTCCGCGCCCACTCGATCACGTAAGCTCGATTCACATCCTGAAATTGCTGGTATTGCAACGCGACCTGATATGCCACTTCGTTCTGCGCAAACGGCTCACCATTTCTATCCACAATCTGCCCACGTGGAGCTGGGATTTTCAGGGAAATGACACGCGCATCCTTGCGATTAAGAATCGATCCCTCACTCGCAGATTTCTTTGCCGCTAGCGACTCCGCTAATTTCAGCGCAGCATCCGAGGCCACGATCTCTTCAGTAGATTTAGTCGCTTCAGTCGTTGTAGCATTCACAGGAACTTGCGGCGCTTGACTAAACGCCAATTCCACACAGCAAATCGCAAAAATGATTAGTGCAAACTTCATCAACGCGCAAAATATAGGGTCCTAATCTCGCCGGGGCAAGAACCAAGAACCTCTCAATGCCTGAAATGGCGGTGTCCCGTGAAGACCATCGCCATCCCCGCAGCATCCGCCGCAGCAATGACCTCTTCATCGCGCATCGATCCGCCTGGTTGAATACAAGCGGTTGCTCCTGCATCAATGGCAGACTGTAAACCATCGGCAAATGGGAACATAGCGTCCGAAGCAACGATGGATCCTTGCAGTGATAACCCAGCTTCTTTTGCTTTCCAAATAGCGATTCTAGACGAATCCACCCGGCTCATCTGACCAGCACCGATTCCCAGGGTGCGATCCGCATTCGCATAAACGATCGCGTTCGACTTCACGTGTTTCACAATGCGCCAACCAAAGCGCATCGCGCGAATTTCTTCCTGAGTCGGCGGACGCTTTGTAACCACTTTACTTTCCAAATTATCTAACCCAAGAGCCGTGTGATCTCTATCCATCACCATCAAACCACCTGGACTCGAACGGATTACCGGTGCTTTCTTCGCCAATAAATAAGCATCGTTGATTCTCATCAAACGCAGATTCTTTTTCTTCTGAAGCAGAGCGCGTGCATCGGGTTCGAATTCCGGTGCGATGATCACATCAGTGAAAATTTCTGAAATCACTCGGGCCAACTCCAAAGTCAGCGGACGGTTGGTAACGATCACACCACCAAACGGCGCTTGGCGATCCGTCTCAAAGGCTTTCTGCCATGCCAAACGCAAATCCTCGTCATCTTGACCCACTCCACATGGATTGGTGTGCTTGAGAATCGCCACTGTAGGACGCACGAAATCCAAAATTAAATCCGCTGCAGCTTCGATATCCAAGATATTCGTATAGCTCAGCTCCTTGCCCTGCACCTGTGTGAAGCATGACGCGAAATTTCCATACAACGAACATTTCTGATGCGGGTTATCGCCATAGCGAAGTTCCTGTTCCAAAGGCAAACTTAAGGTAAACGAACAGCCGGTTCCTTGCTTGCATTGACCGAGGAAATTCGTAATCGCACCGTCATACTGCGAAGTACGAAGAAATACTTTGACCGCTAGCTGCTCACGCAAACCTTTGGTTGTGTCTCCTTGATTGTTGCGCATTTCCTCCAGCACCACAGGATAATCTTCCGGCGCTACCACCACGGTCACATGCGAGTGATTCTTCGCCGCACTGCGCAACATCGATGGACCGCCGATATCGATGTTCTCAATCGCCTCTTCCAAAGTCACACCCGGCTTCGCCACGGTTTCCTCGAACGGATATAAATTCACCACCACAAGATCAATCGCCGGAATACCATGCTTTTCCGCATCCGAAACATGCTCTGGATCATCGCGGCGATGTAGCAAACCACCGTGAACTTTCGGGTGAAGCGTTTTCAACCGACCCTCAAAAAGCTCTGGCGCACCCGTGTATTCGGAAACGTCGATGACTTTCAATCCCGCTTCGCGCAGCGATTTTGCGGTGCCGCCCGTGGACAGCAGCTCGACTCCCATCTCTGCGAGTCCTTTCGCAAACTCCACCAAACCTGTTTTATCAGAAACCGAAAGCAACGCGCGAGTAATAGCCATATTGTATGATTTGTGTTTTCCGCCCGATCCCCCGCAGGCGACCCGACACGCACCCCGTAGCCAAGCCCTCCCAAACACGCAAGCGGGAATCCACTATTTCAAATCACAAACCTCAACCACCCAGCAAGTCTCCCCATCCACTCGAAACCGCACATTCCGCCCGCAAAGCTCGGCCCCGTATAGCTTTTCCGCAGCTTTCGGCGATGCCGCCGGCCTAGCATCGAGCGATAACACCTCGCGAATCACTTTCCTCGAACGTTCATCCAACGCCTGAAAATCCTCCAACACCGCTGACTCAATTTGCACACTCAGCCTCGGTATCTCCTCCGCCGCATAGCCACAACGCGCGTCCGCTACACTCTCCGCATAAGCCAAATACGGTTTCACATCAAAAATCGGTGACCCATCGATCAAATCCACCCCAGAAACATGAATCAATGGCGGATGCAAGCCATCGTGCGGTTCGAAGTCGATACGATCCAATTTCACCAAAGACAAGCCCAGCCCGTTCGGCCGAAACGTTGAGCGACTCGCAAACACCCCCACCCGCTCATTTCCACCCAACCTCGGCGGCCTGACGGTTGGATGCCAACCCTGCTCCGCCGTTTCATGAAACCCAAAAATCAGCCAAACATGTGAAAAACCTTCCAGCCCCCGCACCGCTTCCAAAGATCGATATTTCTCAGAAAACTCCAAAACTCCCCAAGCCGATGGACATAACCCAGGTTGGCGCGGAACTCCAAATTTCCCACCAAAACACGTTCGTAAAATCCCAATCGGCTCAATCTCCATACATTCACAAAGAGTTTTCAAATCTCAAAAATAAAGGCAAATCTTATTCGTGTTCATTAGCGCTCACTTGTCCGTCGTAGCCTTCTTGACCACCATTAGCTCTCTTGACCTTCGTAGCATCTCTATCCAACATAGCATTGGCGACGATGGTGGCGAAGTCGGATTCGTGCTTAAAAACTCTTCATCCAAACCCTCTTGCTTGAAGTTTGAAGTTTAAGATTTAAAGTTTACCCGCCCTATGGATTTATCCGATTTCAGAAAAGAATACTCCGCCAAAGGCCTGCAACGTCAGGATCTAGGCGAAGATCCCATCGCACTCTTCCAACATTGGTTCCAACAAGCCACCGAACTCAGCATCCCCGAGCCCAACGCGATGACCCTCGCTACGCACGCTCCCGATGGCTTTCCTTCACAACGCACTGTCCTCCTCAAAGCTTTTGATCAAAAGGGTTTCACCTTCTTCACGAACTACCAATCCCGGAAAGCCCAGCACATCCAAGCCAACTCCAAAGTCTGCCTGCTCTTTCCATGGGTCACCCTAGAACGCCAAATCATCATCCAAGGCATTGCTGAAAAAATCTCCACCGCGGAATCCCTCAAATATTTCATGACCCGCCCCCGTGAATCCCAAATCGGCGCATGGGTTTCCAATCAATCTGAAGTCATCACTTCCAAAAAAATCCTCCTCCAAAAATTCGAGGAAATTAAATCCAAATTCCAAGACGGCGAAATCCCTCTCCCTTCCTTCTGGGGCGGATACCGCGTCGTCCCTCAAACCATCGAGTTCTGGCAAGGCGGCCCCGGCCGCATCCACGACCGCTTCCTCTTCACCCGCATTAAAGATAGCTCATGGCAAATCGACCGCCTAGCACCATGAATTTCCAATTTCCAATTTCCAAATCCCAAATCG
>JANOKJ010000015.1:0-8555 GCA_031419275.1 Akkermansiaceae bacterium
CTCGAAGGAAAATTTTCCGATGAGTTCGGGGGAAGGAAAACTTTTGTTAGAGGATAGCCAGGATTGGAAAGCGGGTTCTGCGGATTGAAGGTAAGTGGTGAGTTCGTTAGCGGCAGCTTCGATGTTTTTTTGTAAGCTGGCGAGTTGTGTCTCTTGTTCCGGGGTAGGGAGCAGCAAGGCGGGTTGTGGCAGGACATCGCCGCGAGTGGAGCCACCTTGGATCAGGCCGAATTCATCGACGCTGTTGAAAAACGCGCCCATGGAGTAGTAGTCTTTCGCGGAAATCGGATCGTATTTATGATCGTGGCAACGCGCGCATTCCATGGTGAGCGCCATGAAAGCTGTGCCGACTGTATGGACGCGATCGGAAATTCCTTCTATGCGGAACTCTTCTGGCACTGAACCACCTTCGTTGGTTTTGCGGTGGATACGATTGAAAGCCGTGGCGAGTTTTTGATCGCGGGTGGAGTCGGGTAGTAGATCGCCGGCGAGTTGTTCGATGATAAATTGATCGAGCGGCAAGTTTTCGTTGAATGATTTGATCACCCAATCGCGATAAGGCCAGGCATTGGTGTTGATATCTGCCTGGTAACCAAATGAATCCGCATAGCGAGCGACATCGAGCCATGGGATGGCTACGCGTTCGCCAAAACGTGGCGAGGCAAGCAGGCGATCGACCACGGTTTCTTTCGCGGTGGGGGATTTATCTGTTAGAAAATCATCGATCTCAGCTTGGGTTGGCGGCATGCCGGTGAGATCGTAAGTGACGCGGCGGAGCCAACGCTCGGGAGATGCTTGCGAACTGGGCTTGAGTTTCTCTTTCTCGAGGCGGGCGAGGATGAAGGAATCGATGGGATTTTTCGCCCAGGTTTGATCGGTGGTTTTCGGAACGGGAATTTCTTTCGGCGGTGCGACGAAGGCCCAGTGGGCTTCGTATTCCGCACCTTGCTCGACCCATTTTTTGATCAGGTTTTTTTCCTTATCATTCAGGGTGAGGTGGGATTTTGGAGGAGGCATGACCTCCTTGCGGTCTTTGGAAAAAATCCGGATCAGAGCTTCGGAATTTGCTGGGTCTTTCGGATCCCATGCCATGGCTTTGATGGCTTCCTCGCGGATGTCGAGGCGGAGGTCGGCTTCTTGCTTTTCCTTATCTGGGCCGTGGCAGAAGAAACATTTGTCCGAAAGGATGGGCAGGATCTCGCGGGCATAGGAGATTTTCCCCTCAGCCGAGAAGATCGGCTGAATGAAAAGGAATAAGAAGATTGGAAAATAGCCCTTCATGATGGAGTATGAATGATTCCCAACAAGGGAAGTCTGGATCATACGGGGCTGGATCGTTTTATCTATCTTAAAAGCAGAGATCAGAAATAGCTCACTTCGATTTTTCTCTTTTTCCTAAATAGTCCGTCCATTCGCGGTGAATTTGATTGGTGGAAGTTTCAGAAACGGGCTCGAAGGGTTTACCCATGGTTTCTTGAGCGATATTGTGCCAAGCCCTCGACATGGCGGCGACGCGGTCTGGTTCGGTGGCGGCGAGGTTGTTGAGTTCGGTGCGGTCGTTTGTGATGTTGTAGAGTTCCCATGGTCCGCTGCGGAAGGAGACGAGTTTCCAAACGCCGTCGCGCAGGCCACGGTCGTCATCGAAAAGAAGATGGATGGGCGGGCGGGATGCTAATTTTTCTCCGGACAGGATGGGTGTAAGTGAAATACCGGCGAGAGGAGTGAGTTTTCTGTTAGGAAATGTTTCGGGGATGGATGCGCCGCCGATCTCGGCGAGAGTTGGAAGAATATCGACCAAGTGGGCGGGTGAATCCGAGACCGAGCCCTTTTTCGCTTTGATCCCGGCAGGCCAATGGAAAATGGCGGGAGATGAAATGCCGCCTTCGAATTGGTTTTGTTTGTAGTAGCGGAACGGGGTGTTGCGCGCCCATGCCCAGCCGGTGCTGTCGGTCCATTTGCTGGTGCGGTCGTAAGGTTCCTTATCGATGCCAATGTTATTTCTATCGTAAGGGCAGGCGCCGTTGTCGGAGACGAAAACAAAGAGGGTGTTGTCGAGTTCGCCGACGGTTTCCAGATCTTTGATGATGCGGCCGATTTCCTGATCGACGCGATCGATGAGCGCGGCGTATGCGGCCATGCGGCGGGATTCCCATGAGCGGATTTCGGGTGTTAGAGAATCCCATGCGGGGACGTGATTGGGGCGGGGTGAGATTTTGAGCTCGGCGGGAATGATTCCCGTTTGCTTTTGTTTTTCAAAGCGGGCTTGGTTCAGTTTGTCCCAACCTTGGGTGTAACGATCCCGGTATTTTTCGTAGTCCTCCTTCAACGGTTGGAGCGGGGCATGAGGAGCGTTGAAAGCGATGTAGAGAAACCATGGTTTTTTCTCGTCGCGCGCTTCCTTGATGAACCTGAGGCTGTGGTCGACGTTGGCGATGGTGGTGTAGAAATTTTCCTTAGGCACATTCCATTTTTCTCCGTTGAGGCGGAAGGTGTCGTCGCCGTCATAATAGCTGCAGGCGCCGGACAGGTGGCCGAAAAATTTGTGGAAACCGAAGTCTGTGGGTTGTTTGTCGAGATGCCATTTGCCCGTCATCGCGGTGGAGTAACCGGCAGGAGTGAGAACTTCCGGAATGGTGACAGCCTTGTCCATTTTGATATCGCCCGCTTGGATGCACCAGCGTCCGGTGAGGAGGCTGACGCGTGAAGAGTGGCACTTGGCGGTATTGTAGAACTGCGATAGGCGCAGGCCATTTGCGGCGAGACGATCAAGATTCGGGGTGTCGATTTCAGAGCCGTAGCAACCGAGATCCGAGAATCCCAGGTCATCGGCTAGAATGACGAGCATGTTGGGTTTTTTCTCAGCCGCAGAGCATAACTGGATGGCGAAGAAGAGGAAAATTAGAAAATAGCTCTTCATGGTGGAGTGATGCTCTAAGAAAGAGGTTCTGATTATACGGGCGCTGGCGGGTTTATCTATCTAAAAGTGGGGCAATTAAAGTCGGCCAGAGGCACGGCTCTCCGGTTTCACTGCGGTTTGAAGATGAAATACACCGCGCCGATCATACAGATGCCCGCTTAGAGGTAATTCATGGTCAGTTTATTTTTTCGTTAGAATTGAACGATATGTTCTATGTTCTCATGAATTGCAGGGTGCGATATCTATGTTGAGTAACCAGGGGTAGTCGTCGCTTCGCTCCTCGACCTCGGGCTAATTTCTTTGATCCCTGCTGGGATGAGGTTCATTTGATGTAAAACGGGGACAGGATGTCCCCGCGACGGACTGGAACAACATGTTCCAGCTACGGTTGGCTTCGCGATGCTTCATAAAATTTAGAGTTTTGAAATTTGAGATTTGAAACTTAGTGTAGGCGGCATGTCGAAGGTGATGGTTGGTTTATCGGGTGGTGTAGATAGTGCGGTTGCGGCTGCATTGTTGGTGGAGCAGGGGCATGAGGTGGTGGGTGGGTATATGAAGAACTGGATGAATGATGAGGGGATTCCTGGGGATTGTCCTTGGGAACAGGATATTGAAGATGCGCATGCGGTGGCGAAGACGTTAGGGATCGAGTTTCGGGTGATTGATTTGGTGGATCAGTATAAGCATCGGATCGTGGAGTATTTGGTGAATGGCTATGAGGAGGGTTTGACGCCGAATCCGGATGTTTGGTGCAATCGCGAGATGAAGTTTGGGGTGTTTTTGGATTATGCCTTGGAGCAGGGATTCGAGGCGGTGGGGACGGGGCACTACGCGCGCAGGCGGGTGCTAACAAATGGTCAGGCAGCGATTTTGCGTGGGGCAGATCCGAACAAAGATCAGAGTTATTTTTTATCGTTGATGACGGCTCATCAAGTGGAGCATGCGCGTTTTCCGACGGGAGAAATGTTGAAGCCGGAGGTGCGTGAGGTGGCGCGTCGGTTTAATTTGCCAGTGGCGGAAAAGAAAGATTCGCAGGGAATATGTTTTCTCGGGCAAGTGAAGATGAGCAATTTCCTAGCGCACTATTTGCCAGATAAGCCGGGAGACATTGTTGATACCGAGGGTCGGGTGATGGGGCAGCATAGGGGGTTACATTTTTACACGATTGGTCAACGCAAAGGGCACGGTGTGGCTTCGCCGCTAGAAGGTATGGCTTATGTGGTGGTTGGAAAAAGGGCAGCGGAGAATCAGTTGGTGATCGGTTGGGACAGGGAGGATACTGCGGGGCTCTACTTGCAGGAGTGCGTGGTGGGTACGATTTCATCGATCAATGAATCGATTCCTTCATTGAAGCGGGTGGAGGCGCAGCCACGTTACCGCGCTAAAGCCGAGACGGCGAAGTTGGAGGTGCTGGATGGTGGGCGAGTGAAATTGATTTTCGATAAACCGCAGCGAGCTCTGGTGGCAGGGCAGATCATGGCGTTTTACGATGGAGGAAGATTATTGGGTGGGGGAGTGGTTGAGGGGGTTTCGTAATTAGTTCTAATAATGAATCGCATACAAAAAGTTATTATCTTGAGTTGGCTGATTCTCATCGGAGCAGTCATTTGCCTTTGGTTGGAATGGCGTTTCGTAGATGCTATGATGCTATGGGTTTGGCTCTTTCTTCGTGGTTCCTATCTCAATGAGAAGGAAAATAGCCGTAAGTATTTCTCGATGAGGAAAGGTCAGATGATTTTTTGTATGATAGCCACGATGGTTCCTTTTTTATGGTTTTTATTTCAAATGATTACTGAGCCAGATATTTCTAAAGAAGCATGGATCGTAATCGGATTATCATTCGTTCCATTTCTCATTATGATGATTATTTATGATCGATGGCTTTATTTGAATAACAGTTGTATCGTAAGTCCCCGATACAATCAGGATTCTCATCTTCAGTAGAAAGATAAGAATCAGATCAATAAATTGCTTGAAATTAGCAACCTACTTAAAATGACCATTGAGAACCCATGATTATGCGGCATAGTGGCAGCATGAGATACGGACTGATCGTTTGTTATGTGGTGGGAATGGTGAGCTTATCTGCCTTCGAGCTACCTGAAAAATCGACCCAATGTGTGGTGGGGATTTCTGAGGGTTGGGATAGCTCGCATGTGACGCTGACGTATCATGAGAAGAAGGATGGAAAATGGCAGCAGGTGGGTGCGTCATGGAAGGGCCGGCTGGGAGCGAAAGGTTTGGTTTGGGGACGCGGGTTGCATCCGAATCCGGCAGGTGCGGTTTTGAAAAAAGAGGGCGATAATCGTTCTCCGGCGGGGGTATTTGATCTCGGTGGTGTCTGGGGTGTGCACAAGAGCGTAAAAAAACACCCAAAAACCTTTTACCATCAGGTGACCACGCGGGATCTATGGGTCGAGGATCCGAAGTCGAAATCTTACAATCAGTTCCTGACCTTGGACCATGAACCCAAGACAGAATGGGAGAAAAAGGCGCAGATGGTGCAGAATGATTATCCGCATTCCTTGAAAATGTTCATTGCGCATAATGCCCATCCGAAAGTGGTGGCGGACGGTGGATCATCGATTTTCTTCCATATTTGGAGGAGAGAAGGCGCTGCGGCGAGTGCGGGTTGCACGACCATGCAGGAAAACAAACTGAGAGAATTGATCGCAGCAGTTGACCCGGGGCGGAGTCCGCTTTACGTCCTATTGCCGCGCGCGGAATACGAGAAATTAAAACCTACCTGGAAATTACCATGAGTTCGACTGCTACTTTACCTGATTCAAAAGGCCACTTCGGCCAGTTCGGTGGGATGTTTGTTCCTGAAACCTTGATGACTCCGCTCCAGGATTTGGCAAAGGCTTATGAGGATGCGAAGGCTGATCCTGCTTTCCAAGCCGAGCTGGATGATATTTTGAAAAACTACGTGGGTCGGCCCACTCCTCTGTATTTCGCGGAGCGGTGGACGGAAAAATTGGGCGGTGCGAAAATTTATCTCAAGCGCGAGGATTTGCTGCACACGGGAGCGCACAAGATCAACAATGCGCTCGGACAGATTTTGTTAGCCAAGCGACTTGGAAAAACGCGTATCATCGCGGAAACCGGAGCGGGTCAGCACGGTGTGGCGACGGCTACGGTTTGCGCGCGTTTCGGAATGGAATGCGTGGTTTATATGGGTAAAGTTGATATGGAGCGCCAAGCACTCAACGTTGCAAGGATGCGCCTGATGGGAGCGGAAGTGCGGGCGGTGACTGCGGGGCAAGCGACTTTGAAAGAAGCGGTCAACGAAGCGATGCGTGACTGGGTAGCTTCTGTGGAAAACACGCATTACATCATTGGCTCAGCGTTGGGTTCGCATCCGTTTCCGATGATTGTTAGAGATTTCCATCGAGTGATCGGTGTCGAGGCTCGCGAGCAAATTTTGGAACGCGAAGGACGTTTGCCGGATTTGTTGGTTGCGTGCGTGGGCGGCGGATCGAATGCGATCGGTTTGTTTCACCCGTTTCTTGGCGACGAGCATGTGCGCATGGTTGGCGTCGAAGCTGGTGGTGACGGGATTATTCCGGAGCGACATGCTGCGCGCTTCCAAGGCGGTAAACTCGGTGTCTTGCAAGGCACGAAGACATGGTTGCTGGCAAATGATGACGGTCAGATCGAGCTCACACATTCCGTTTCTGCAGGACTCGATTACGCTGCGATTGGCCCAGAGCATGCATTTTTGCAATCGGAAGGTCGGGTGGAATACACCTATGCAACGGATGACGAAGCCTTGGCAGCGTTCAAAGAACTCGCTCACACTGAGGGAATCATTCCAGCGTTGGAAAGTGCGCATGCGGTGGCTTACATTTCCAAGGTTGCAGGCTCTTTGCCGAAATCCGATATCATCATCGTGAATCTTTCTGGGCGCGGTGATAAAGATGTCGAGCAAGCTGCGAGGTATTTGCTCTAAGATTCTCCGGAATAATATGTCGATCACACACTCTTAAATCGAACCAATCGCCATGAAAAAACTATTTCTGTTAACCTCCATCTTTTCCACATTGTTGATTTCAACGGGTTGCAGCCAAGAGAAATTGGATCGCACCAATCAGCAGAAAGCTCAACAAAACAAACCGGTTGAAGTTCCGTTAGAGAACGGGATGGCTCGTGCGTATTTTGCGAGTGGTTGTTTCTGGTGCGTGGAAGCGAGTTATGAAAGTGTTAAAGGTGTGAAAGAAGCGATATCCGGATATTCCGGTGGGCACACTGAGAATCCAACGTATGAATCGACTAGCACTGGGACCACGGGTCATGCCGAGACAATTGAAGTGATTTACGATCCTAAAGTGGTGAACTTCGCGACCTTGATAGATGTTTATTTCGCCTCGCAGGATGTGACTCAGGTCAATGGTCAGGGTGTGGACAAAGGTTCGCAGTATCGTTCGATCATTTTCTATCAGAACGAAGAGCAGAAAAAGATTATTGAGGAGAAGATCGCGGCGATGAATAAGAAGATCACTCCGAAAGAGGTGGCTGCTGAGGTTTATCCGTTTCAGAAATTCTGGCTGGGAGAGGCGTATCATCAGGACTTTGAAAAAAACAATCCTCAGCATCCCTACATCAAGGGAGTTTCCATTCCACGTTTGAATAAATTCCAAGAGAAGATGCCTGAGGTTTTGAAGGAAAAGTGAAGATACCAGATACCAGATGCCTGATCCAATTTATGTGAAAGAAGCCTTCGCGCGCATTGCCGATCGCTATGTGATGACCAATCATGTGCTTTCCATGGGCATGGATGTCTGGTGGAGGAAGGTGGTGACAGGGCGGATCAAACGGCTCAATCCCGCAAAGTTGCTCGATGTGGCGAGTGGAACGGGTGATCTTGCGCTGGATATTCAAGATGCGCTGCCGCAGACCAAAGTGATAGCCACGGATTTTTGTGCGGAAATGCTCGAGCACGCGTCGAGCCGCGGGGTGCATCAGACCCTGGTGGCGGATGCTCTGGATCTACCTTATCCTGACGGCGAATTCGATGTCGTCACGGTTGCCTTTGGGCTACGCAATATGTCGGATTACGAACGGGCGCTGAAAGAAATGCGTCGCGTGCTCAAGACGGGTGGAAGTTTGGTTATTCTCGATTTCTCCTTACCTAAAGGGGTGATGTGCGCACCGTATCGCTTGTATCTGCATCATGTGCTTCCAAAAATGGCGGGTTTTCTCACCGGCCAAAAAGACGCGTATGAGTATCTTGGTGGCTCAATTGAGCAATTTCCCTCAGGGGATGCAATGATTGCGCTGTTGGAGAAATCTGGCTTCGGTGAGGCGACCGCGAAACCCATGACTTTCGGGGTGGTGAGTGTCTACGAGGCGGTCAGGGAAGGCTGATTCATCAGGAGCTGAAATAAATATCAGTTACGGATAATTTTTGGGTTGTCAAAAGACAGCGGGGAATCCTTACTCGCGCCCCGCCCGCAAGGGTGTTGTGAGGCCCGATAGCTCAGTTGGTAGAGCAGCGGATTGAAAATTCGCGTGTCGCTGGTTCGAATCCGGCTCGGGCCACCATTCTTCGCTTCAGTTCCTGAAGCTACGAATGGCAAGCCATAGAATCAGTTTAAGAAAGCGAAGAATGCCCTTCGTAGCCTTGGCGAAGTAGGGC
>JANOKJ010000016.1:0-10858 GCA_031419275.1 Akkermansiaceae bacterium
AGCCGCCATGGCGTTTCTAACTTAGAAACTTTCACGAGTGCTAGATGAATACTGCCCGCTGCCATCCCCTTTCCTGACCAATCAAATCTCTCTTTGATTGTCTGTTCCGTGTAGATGTGATATGGCGAAAGCTCAGCCACTTGCTCCCATTTCTCCAAAGTCACCGCGAATATAACCTCAACGTGGTGGTGAATTTCTATCTGATCCCCAGGTTCCCATTCCTTTTCAGGTAGGAAAACCCCTTCACGCACCTGATCGAGCTGGGCGTGAAAGCGGGTAGGAAACAAATAAAAGGAATCGTGCGCAAAAGAAAACCCTTCACGCCCCTCGTGAATCCCACCTTTGCGTAGCAAGATCGCTTGCCGTCCACTCGCCAAAGCATCGCAGACCACTTGCCATTCTTTGAATGCAATCGCCATAGATTTAGCCAAGATCGTCGGCCGTAACCGAGCGTTGTTCCCGGTTTCCCAATAACACCGCCTGTTTCGTCACTGTCTCGGGTGTGTCATCGAAACGAAAACTATGACAGTTGGGACATAGCGCAGTGGTTTTACCCACAATCGAATCACAACCCTCACATACCTTGTATTGATAAGGCGCTGCAGCGATTTTTGCGGCGGCTTCCGCTCGATTTGGAGATGGATTCGACATAGGTTACAAAAGAAAAGCGGCACCGGAAAACCGGACCGCTTGACTGAAAAGATACATTTTAACGACTATCAGGCGATCGCGGCGATCGCTTTTGCGGTCTTGCTCTTGATGTTAGCAGCTTTGTTTGGGTGAATCAAATTGCGTTTCGCAGCTTTATCGAGCACGGAGGCTAATTTATCGCTGGCTTTTGAAGCCTCTTCTTTGTTGCCAGACGCAATCGCAACAAGAGCCTTCTTGCGGACGGTCTTCATGCGGCTTTTTTCAGCACGGTTCCGCTCAGTGCGGGTCTCGGTTTGTCTGTTGCGCTTAATTGCAGATTTGGTATTGGCCATGATTTATAGAATTAAAAAGTCGATTTGCGTTGCAGGGGCGGGAAACTAGTTGTCAAAACCCACATCTGTCAAGCTCATGTTTCATATTTTCCGAGGGAAAATTCAGAAATGGATTAACGAGCGACGAGGTTTCTCTCCGTGACCATGTTTCCTAAAGAACCACGGATCACATAAACATCCGCGCCGGTCCCGACTCGGTTATACAAATCGATCACGTCTTTGGTTCCCATACGGATACAACCATAAGAAGCCGGAGTGCCGAGACGATTCACTTCAGGGGTCCCGTGGATGTAGATATATCGTTTGAAAGCGTTGCGGTTGTGAGATTCCTTGCCTTTCAGCCAGAGAATACGGCTCACAATAGGATCTCGACCAGGCGCATTCGGCTTAATGATCTCACCGGTAGGCCTGCGGCTTTTGAAAACTGCACCTGCTGGTTGTCCTGAACCGATTTTTTTTGCGACCTCCATGTGTCCCATAGGGGTCCGATTTGATCTAGGGGTGTCTCCTAAGCCAAATTTAGAGGTGGAAATTTTGTAAGTTTTGACCGGTTGATCATGGCGCATCAGCACCATTTTCTGATCGCGAACGCTCACAATCATCTTGCTACTATTATCCACGTGTGGTGCGCAGCTACTGAAATTCAGGGCTGCGAAGAGTCCTGCTACTAAAATTAGAGGTTTTGCGAACCTGTTGCGCATAATTCGATTAATGGTTGTCTGGTGTTTCAGTGACAGGAATTTCAGCAGATTTTGAGCCAGCGAAAGATGGCATCATGCGGGCGATCGAACCAAGTGAGGTATAGAAGAAACCAACCGGAAATGGAAGTAAAAGGATGGCCGATGACCAATTGCCTTTCATTGCCGCCTCGACCACGACGAATAAGAAGAAGAAGCCAAACAGTAACTCAACGACCGGGGTGAGCGTCTTGATCGCCTTGTAGCTGCTCTTTTTCCAATCTGAATTCTTCTGCTCAATCCCGTATTTCGGAGTGCGGATGAATGCTGTTTGATGATTGAAAATAGCCTCCATGACCGCTTTGGCGTTCGTGATGGACATGCCGATTCCGAGTGCGAGCAAGAGCGGAAGGTAAGGAATTTCTTTCCACCAAGTTTTCGGACGAAGTGCTTTCTGCGAGGTAAGGTAGAAAAGAATCACCGAAACTGATGCGAAGAAGAAGATCGGAACGTTGACCAGGTAATAGGTCATCTCACCAAATTTAGGTTGGGTTTCCTGACTTGGATAGATCAGGAAGCACAAGCAAATCAAAAGGAGATAAGCAAAGTTCGAGGTAAGGTGCGCGGTTGCTTCCATTTTCACGAACAGAGGCACATTGCTTCTCCAGATCGCAGGCAGGACCTTTTTGCAAACTTGGATCGAACCTTTGGTCCAGCGGTGTTGCTGGCTTTTGAAACCATCCATATCAACCGGAAGCTCGGCAGGCGTCTCCACGTCGTTGAGGAAAATGAAGCGCCAGCCTTTGAGCTGCGCACGGTAGCTGAGATCCATATCCTCAGTTAAAGTGTCGTGTTCCCAGCCACCGGCGTCTGCAATGCAGGATTTCCGCCAAATTCCAGCGGTGCCGTTGAAAGTGAAGAATCGGCCAGAACGGTTACGGGCGGTTTGCTCAAGCTCAAGGTGACCATCAAGGAACATCGCTTGAATACGGGTCAAAACGTTGAAAGTGCGGTTTAAATGACCCCAGCGTGTCTGGATCATGCCGATCTTGTCATCGGTGAAATAGTTGATAGTTTTCAACAACACGTCTGCGTTTGGGACGAAATCCGCATCGAGAATGAAAAGATACTCACCTTTGGCGTAATGCGTGCCGTTTTCCAAAGCACCGGCCTTGTAACCTGTGCGATCGGTGCGGTGAATGTGCTCCGCGTCAAAACCCAGTGCGCGCATCCGCTCAATACCCGCTTTGCAGATCGATACCGTGTCATCGGTCGAATCGTCCAAAAGCTGAATCTGGATTTTGTCTTGTGGATAATCAATTTTGGCAACCGAATCCAACAAACGATCCACAACGTGCATTTCGTTAAAAACTGGCAACTGAATGGTCACCAAAGGCAACTCGTCAAAGTTTTTCAAAGGCTCTGGACGCTTTCTGGAATGCTTCAAATAGAGGAAAATGATCGTCAAACGGTGAGAACCGTAACCTGCAAGGCCGATCAAAACGGTCATGTAAGCGAAATACCAGAGAGGCGAAGTGATATCCATATGAGTAAGAGGTAAGCTTGTTACGGTGTAAATAATGAGAATTTACCAACTATCTGAAAAAATAAGGGTTTCTTAACTTTTAAGATAAATGAGGTAAAATCCCACGCGCGGAGAACAACAAACCACCCCCCCATTTGTCAAGCCAGAAGTCGGAGATTTACTAGGAAACGGCGGGTTCCCTTGATGTTATTGAGGCCAATTTCACACATTTACCAAAAATGATGAATTTAGCTCATGCTTCCTACCGGCCCAACGCAGATCGGACTTCTTGAATCAGCTGATCCGCCATATCTCCATCCATCCAACTAGCGATTTTTTCGGCTTTTTCACCAACGATGAGTTCCACACGCTTCATCGATTTATTGTTATTTGAGCCGGAAATAGTGCCGCGGATATCATGGACTTGATTACGAGGAAACGAACGATCTTCCAGAATCAAGCCGTTGCGATACGTGCGGATGGATATTTCAGCTTCGTTGCCTTCGATGCGGCGGTCTTTGTTCATGGCCCTCAAAGTTGAGAAAGTCATCCCTAAACCTATCAAAATGAATATTGAACAAAACAGAATCCAAACCGTCCGAAATCCATTTTCTAATAGAAAATGGAATAATCGGAAAGCGCTCATTTCATCTGGCAACGGTTCCCCGTCGATTACAAAAATTCCGATACAAACAAACCCAAATCCGAATATCGCGAAAACCATCGAAGCGAATGCAGAGCCAAGACCCGGCTTCGGAATAGATACTGAGAAAACGGATTTGCGTGTATCGACCTTATTTGTGCCAACCTTAATGGGCGCCAAGCCGTTCGTTACTTGTCCGGATTCAGAGTTCTCGTTACCAGACAGGACTCGGTTGAAATCCGTAACCAACCAGATCTTTTCTTCCGTTGTTAAGGCCGATCCAAAACGTATTTTTCCGTCTGACCCACGAATCTCAATTCCGTAAATCGGCTTGTAATTCTGTTGATAAAACTCCTTTTGGGACACCGAGCTGATGCTCGATCTTAAGAGCGATTTTTCACTGGTCTTACCAAAGAGTTCCTTCCGTAGCGTGATCTGATCGCTCCCAAAAGTGACGGATTGCTTCATGTATTTTTGGCGAAACGCCGCATACAACATACCCAAACCCACTGCCCAAAAAATCCCGAAAAATGGGATCATGACCCATTCCGGCATATTGCCCTCGATTTTTCCACCTGTCAAAAAAGCAAAAAGAAATCCTCCGCTAACGGTTCCGGTGATGAGCAACCAAAAAACCGAGAAGAACATAAAGAACCCAAATTTTCCAACAGCAGGAATATTCCAAATCACCGTTTCTGATCCCAGCGATTCACGCCGGATTTTCGTGCCAGCAGGAGGTTGTTCCGATATCCAGACTTTCTTCTCAGGAGTCGAATCCGCAGCCCATTCGCTCAATGAAGACCTAGTGCCACAGCTCGGACAAATCATAAGCATATCCCAGCTCTCAGGAAATTCCCCCGCTGCTCCACCACATTCCGGACACGCGAGTTCGCCACCCTTCAGCTTTGCCCGCACGTTCGCCTTCTCTAAGGACTCCATCACTTTCTTGAACATGTGTTCATGTTTCCAATCTTCACTGGAACATCAAGCATTCAAAAATATTGTCTATTTGTGGGGCTCTATCGCCGAGGGAGCCGCGCGAAGCGAAGAGTCATTGGAGTGATCATTTGAAAGTGTTATAGTTACTGCTCGCTTCGCGCGGTGCCCTCGGCGATGGCACCCTACCTTTAATTCTCGCTTGGACTTTGAAATTTGACGCATAATGTCCCTCATACATGCGACTCGCCGTCTTAAACATCGTTGGCCTCTCAAAATCTCTGCTCGGAGAAAACGCGCCTGGGATGACTGCGTTCGCTGAAAAGCACGGATTGCAGACCTACAAGCCAGCTTTCCCTGCCCTGACCACGACCGCACAGTCGTCGATTCTAACTGGCACACCTCCAGAACAACACGGCATCGTCGCAAATGGTTGGTATGACCGTGAAAGCGCCGAGGTGCGGTTTTGGAAACAATCTAACCACATTGTCCAAGGAGAAAAGATATGGGACGCGCTCCGTCGCGATCTAAAAGCCACTAATCCCAACTTCACCTGCGCGAAGTTGTTTTGGTGGTATAACATGTATTCCAGCGCGGATTTCACTATCACCCCACGCCCGCTTTACCCCGCTGATGGATCAAAACATTTCGACGTCCACACCCAGCCAATGGCGATGCGTGACAAAATCAAAGCCGATCTCGGCCCGTTCCCCTTCCCTGCATTTTGGGGACCAGCGGCAGGGATCGCTTCATCCGAATGGATCGCCAATTCCGCGAAATGGGTGGAGGAAAAACATCAACCCACCCTCTCCCTCGTCTATCTTCCTCATCTCGACTACTGCCTGCAAAAAGACGGCCCGGCCGCTGCTAACATCCCGACCGAAGTCCGCGCCATCGATCGCGTCGTCACCGATCTCATTTCCTTCTACGAATCCCGTAATATCCGCGTCCTGCTCCTTTCCGAATACGGCATTTCTCCCGTCGATCAACCTATCCACCTGAACCGCCTGTTTCGCGAAAAAGGTTGGCTCTCGATTAAAAATGAGCTCGGTCGCGAAACCCTCGATTACGGTGGCTGCAAAGTGTTCGCGGTGGCAGACCACCAAGTCGCACACATTTACATCAACGATCCATCGATCCAAAACGAAGTCCGTGATTTGTTAGATAAAACCTCAGGTATCGATGAGATACGCGACCGCAATCACGAACGCGCAGGCGACCTCATCGCCATCGCCAAACCCAACACCTGGTTCACCTATTATTTCTGGAAAGACGATGCCCTCGCTCCTGATTTCGCCCGCACCATCGATATCCACCGCAAACCTGGATACGATCCTTGTGAGCTTTTTATCGATCCCGCGATCTCTTTCCCGAAATTGAAAATCGCGAAATTCTTGCTGAAAAAGAAACTCGGTATACGCGGACTGTTAGACGTGATCCCGCTTGATGCGAAACTTGTAAAAGGCTCGCATGGAAGAGACAATGTTCCTGATTCCGAGAAACCTGTATTTATCGGATCAAGTCATCCGGTGCAAAACGCCCACGATCTCAACGCTGCGATCCGTGCGGAGTTTTTATAGTTTCCTTTTCTCCCTCTCCTCGCGAATTACCGATAGCGCATCATTGAGCGCGAGTATGATCAGAATGCTGGCGTGAATCGCTGAAGCAGCCCACCAGACCAGGAAGCGGATCGCGTTTCCTGCAAGCCAATCGTTAATCACCCATTGACCGATGGCGATCCATGCCAACACGAACAATAACCAAAAAGTTAGAATTTTCCGGCGATAACCACGATCGCGCAACATGCTTTTCGCGATGCTTTTGCTGCTCTCCCAATCTGATGGTGTTTGGCTCATGTTTAAATGCTTATGTTGATTCCTTCAAACGCTTCATTACCACGGCGACCCCCGACTCGTCGGGGCTACTTGGCAGCTAGATCATCGAACCATCCGCCTCTAGCTGTGACCCATTTGCCTTTTTTGATGATTTTGGAGAATCCCAAACCGTTTTTCGCAGCAGCTTCGAATACGTCCCATGCTTGAGATGCCAAGATTCCGGAGACGACGAGGTCGCCGCCCTTGGCGAGGGATTTCGCGATGACCGGCCAGGCTGCTATCAATACCGTGGAGAAAAGATTGGCAGCCACGACGTTGTATCCGCTTTTGCGAGGTTTCCATTTCAGGACATCTTGGTCCTTCATGACGATCTCCGGTGTGCCGTTACGATCCGCGTTGCGCTTCGCGACATTGACCGCGAAAGGATCGAAATCGCAGCCCCATACTTCGGTGGCTCCAAGTTTTCTGGCCGCAATCGCAAGCAAACCGCTGCCAGTTCCGAGGTCGGCGACACTCCATGATTGGTCTTTCCGCTCGCGCGCAATATCGACCAGAAACCGGAGGCAAGTGGAAGTCGTGGCATGGTCTCCTGTGCCGAAAGCCATTTCCGGCGGGATGACAATCACCTCACGCGTCGGATGTTTGAGTCTAAGTTCCTTGAGCTTTTTCGGATCGGACTCCGCGGAAACGAGAAACACATCTCGGATTTTGAGTGGTTTTGGGAGTTCTGGAGTCTTGTTCCAGTCAGCCTCTTTCACTTTACGGATCGATCCACCGAACTGCTTTTTGATCCCTTCCGCCTCCTTCTGATTTTGGCAATACACCTGCAAACGCACGGATTTTCCGCCTTTGATGTATTCCAAGACGAAATTCGGATTTCCCGAGAATCGCTCTTCCCAAGCATCGATCCAACGTTCCCCTGCAAGCTTTGACCATAAATACATATGTGCGAAGATTCATCGGGCACGGCCTGTCAGGCAAATAAAAAACCCACTGATTTCAGTGGGTTGGGGATTATGGGCTTCTCGGTCGAAAGCCATGAGCCCTTCGGCGCACTGCGTTTGCTCAGGACACCATTCGACTATAGTGTTTAAGGCAAATAGGGGGAGGGAAGCACTTTTCTCGGTCGAAGACCATGAGCAAGCAAAGCGCGTCGAATGGAGCGGGCGATGAGATTCGAACTCACGACATCCACCTTGGCAAGGTGGCGCTCTACCACTGAGCTACGCCCGCGTTGTTATGCGCGTGCGGAGTTGTTACCCTACCGCCGCTTGCGATCAAGAGAATTTTAGTGAAATTATCAAAAAATTTTCTTCGTTCTTAGCTAACACAGCTCTACCCATACCCAGCCCGTTTTATGTCTGACAAACTCGCCCAAATCATCGCCACCAAACATTTAGAGGTCCAAGCCCTACTTCCCCGGGCCGATCACCTGCGTGCCGCTGCCCTACAAAGAAACGAATTTCGTGGATTTCGCGCTGCTTTGGATCGTGGTCCTAACCACCTTGCGCTCATCGCCGAGGTGAAAAAAGCATCCCCATCCGTTGGCCTGATCGATCCTAATTTCGACCCCATTCGCCAGGCTGGTTTGTATATCGATGGTGGAGCTTCCTGCCTTTCTATTCTGACCGACGAAAAATATTTCCAAGGCTCACTCGGCTACCTCTCAAAAATCTCCGAGTTCTCTCCTATCCCCTTACTTAGGAAAGATTTCACCATCCACGAAACGCAGATCCACGAGGCCGTGATCGCTGGTGCGGATGCCATTCTGCTCATCGTCGCTGCCCTAAATGATGACTTACTCAGACGCCTTTACGATGAAGCGAAATCTTTCCAACTCGATGTCCTAGTTGAAGTGCACGATCTTCCCGAAATGGAACGCGCGCTGGAGTTGGGCGCGGATTTGATCGGGATCAATAACCGCAACCTGAAAACCTTTGAAGTTGATATGGCGACCACCGAACGCCTCGCCGAAGAAGTTCCTGAAGATGTGATTCTCGTTTCCGAAAGCGGAATCAAAACTCACGACGACGCCCTGCGCGCATTAAGAGCAGGAGCGAATGCATTGTTGATTGGAGAAACGCTAATGCGTTCGAACGATCCCTCACGAGAAATCGAAGATTTTCTCGCCCTGACAGAATAAAATCTTAGAGTTCCTCCTATGTTTACTAAGACTCTCCTCCTGGCTTCCATCCTCATCCAAGGTTCCAACCATATTCTAGCAGAAGAACTTTCCCCGAAAATCACTGGCAACGAGGTCGGTTGGCGCGCGTTGCAAAAAGCGGATTTCGTCACAGTGAACAGCAACCCAGATACGTGGGTTTTCGACGATGCAAAAGCTGAAATCTTTTGCACAGGTCAACCTGTCAGCGTGATGCGCACAGAGAAATCGTTCACGAATTTTGAACTCCGCGTTGAGTGGATGCATGAAAAACCAGCCGGCAACTCAGGAATTTTCGTTTGGACCAGCAAAGCATCATTGGATGCGCTCAAAGCTCCTGGCCTCCCCAAAGAAGGCATCGAAGTCCAAATCCTCGATCTCGGATATAAGGCTCACTTCGAGAAAACTACTGGTAAGAAAAGCGATTGGTTCACCTGCCATGGCGATGTGTTTCCAGTCGGAAAAGCCAAGCTCTCTCCTTTCGCTCCGATATCGCCCGATGGCAGCAGAAGTTTTCCCTCTGCAGAAACCACCAAGCCTTCCGGTGAATGGAATCATTACTATGTCCGTGCGATCAATGGCGAGATCCGCTTATGGGTGAATGGGGTCGAAGTATCCGGCGGAAACAACGCTTCCCCGAGCACCGGCCATCTCTGCCTCGAATCAGAAGGTTCCCCCATCCGTTTCCGTAATCTGAAAATAAGGGAACTTCCATAGCCATGGATTCGCATCCCAACGATCCGCTCCACGGCTACACCCTACAAATCATCGTAGAGCGTCTCGTCGAGGAATACGGTTGGGACGAGCTCGCGGATCGCATCAAGATCCGCTGCTTCGCCAAAGATCCTTCCGTGAAATCCACTCTAACTTTTCTCAGAAAAACCCCATGGGCGCGGAACAAAGTGGAGATGCTGTTTATTGATCTACTGAAAGATCAGGAATAAGAATAGTGAATCTGATCCCAGCGGGATCAAAGACATTAGCTCGGGGTTGAGCGTAGCGACACCCCGAGGACAAAGCATCCGTAGAATCAACCAACCCTAGAGGGGTTGCAGAGAGTTTCGAATTATCACCCTGGTCACATGATGTCTGGCACACCTTTCGGGGTGCAATTTTTATCCCATAATTTCCCGGGGTATCGCTGCGCTCAACCCCGGGCTAATATCTGGAATCCCTACTGGGATTCTCATGTCTAAACCGTCGCATCCAGCCACTTCCCTTTGAAATGCAGACGTGAGAAAGCGATCGATTGAGTGAACAAATCCAAACTCAGCACGATCCAAACGCCGGTCAGAGTGATCATATCCAGGTTCGAAAGAACCCAAAGCACACCGATCCGGTAAAACAACATACTGGAAAACGCCCAGAGCATCACTAGGCGCGTGGCACCTGCACCGCGCATCGTTGTTTTAAGGATGATACACGTCGCGAAAAACGGCTGAGTGAGAGCGCAAACCACCAGCAACGGCGAAGCCAAACTCACATGTAATTCACTGCCTGGAGCTAAAATACCGATCAATACCTCACGCCCTAGCACAAAACAGACTCCCATGAATAACATCACGCCAACCGCGAGTTTCCATGCGAAGCGAACCACCTTTACGGCCATTTCTTTTGAACCTGCGCCGAGATATTGACCCGTCAGCGCAGCAGCCGCAGCGGCAATCGCAAACCCAGGAAGAAAACTCATCGATTCTAACCGAACTGCCATAAAATGCGCACCCAAAGCACCTTCTTGATTGAGGTTTGAAATCACACGCAAGCCGTAGGAATGAATCATCCACATCCCAGCAACCTCGATCGCCTGCGGAACTCCCACCCGCCATATACGAACGATAGTCTCAAAATGAAATGCCAAAGCTTCTCTGCTCCAGCGCAGGCCTTCGCTTTTCCGAAACGTCAACTGGCCAACCACCGTCGCAAGTCCGGCGATCCAACCAACCACGGTTCCTAGAGCAATCCCTTGAACTCCCATCCCACCAATCGGCTCCGGACCAAAAACAAAAAGAAGACTCGTGCCGATGTTGACGATATTGACGACTAACATCGCGATGAACGGAGTTTTCGTGTCACCTGATCCACGTAACGCGGCGTTGAC
>JANOKJ010000017.1:0-17310 GCA_031419275.1 Akkermansiaceae bacterium
CTCAGCGGCCGCACGCGCAGTTGCACCTGCCACAAAGAGCTTAATTAGATCTCCTTGTTTGTATGGTGATAATCGACTTTTTCTTTGATACATGGACTGGGCTAGTTTAGTGATTTTAGATCACTTAGCTAGTACAGCCCCAAACATTATATTAACGCTGTAAAACAGATCTAATTCGGCAACTTCCCAAAATTTACTTCAAATTCAATCTGCTAGCTCATAACTACCACCATGCGCTTCGCGATATGCAATGAGACTTTCCGGGATCACGATTTTACCGGTAGCTGCGTTGAGGCTGCTCGCCATGGTTACACAGGTCTTGAAGTCGCTCCATTTACTTTAGGAAATCCGGAAACACTCTCCCTTTCCGATGCGGAAAATTACGGATCCATCGTCCGTGATCATGGCTTAGAAATGGTCGGACTCCATTGGTTATTAGCTAAAACTGAAGGTTATCACCTGACTGACCCCAATCCCGCTACCTTTAAACGCACGTTTAATTATGCGCGCAAGTTGGCGGAGATTTGCGCTGCTATGGGCGGAAAGATCATGGTGTGGGGCAGCCCGCAGCAACGCACCCTCGCACCCGAATGGTCACGAACCGATGCCGAATCACGCTTCATCGATTTTTTCCAACGCCTATCGCCTCACCTTGCCGCGCTTGATGTCACCATTGCATTCGAATTTCTCGGACCATCAGAAACTAATTTCATCAACACCGCTGAGGAAACGATACGACTTTTAGAAAAAATCGATTCCCCGAACGTCCGTCTCCACCTCGACGTAAAAGCGATGTCAGCCGATACAAAACCCATCCCACAAATCGTCCGAGATTCCCTACCCTGGACCGCTCACTTTCACGCCAACGATCCCAACCTCCGCGGCCCGGGGATGGGCGAAATCGATTTCCCATCCATCGCCGCCGAGCTGATTCGCGGCGGTTATGACAAATGGGTATCGGTGGAAGTGTTCGATACCACCATCAGCCCGGAAACATTGGCGGCGGAGAGCATGAAGCACCTCCGCGCCGCGTTTCCAGCTTGAGAATTTATTCCTCAGGCATGGGTTGCCCCTTGGTCTCAGGAAGGAATGGCAATGCCATCAGCCCAAGTAGGAAAATCAAACACATCCACGAAGCTGCATCGCGGAAGGCATCGATTTTAGCAACGGCCACATCTCCACCAACCGCGGCTGCCTTGATCGCTGCTTTATCCGCAAGATTTTTCGCCAATAGAGCGAGGGTCAAAGGTCCGGTCGCAGCGAGGTAGCGACCGACGTTGTAGCAGAAGGACACACCGGTCGCGCGCAGGCGGGTTGGGAAAAGCTCAGGCAGGTAGATGGAGAATCCAGCAAACACGGCGAGTTGGAAGAAGCCCATCAGAGGTGCCATCCACAGGATATCCCAGCGACCGTTAATTTTTCCAAGCATTTGGAAAACAAAGACCGTGAAGATCAGCGCACCCACGAAGAAGATGACAAAGGCTTTCTTGCGGCCCAAACGTTCGGTCACGCGAGTGAATGCCATCATACCCAGGAAGGCTCCGACGTTGAAGCAAAGGAGGTTTAAAGAACCCCAAACTTGTTTTCCCTTGTTGATCGCCTCGGGCGTCGCGCCGCTTGCTTTGAGATGACTGGTAATAATATCGCCGACCAGATCGGTTGAGAATACACCGATTCCCCAGAGCCCGATCACACCCGCGCAAGAGAGAACCATTCCGAGAAGGGCATGGCGCCGCCAGGTGGGATGACTGAAAAGATCTTTGTAGGATCCCGATTTCTTGCCCTGAGCGGTGGCACGATCCCGGGCTGCAATCCAAGCCTCCGGCTCTTTGACGCGCATCTGAATCGTCGCAACCATGAATGCAGGCAAGGCACCGATCACGAACAACCACATCCAGTAATCCGGATTCTTACCAATCGCAGTGAGCGCAATACCCAAACCAATGAAGCCAGCGGCGACGTTTCCGACTGCTGAGAAGGATTGCAACACTCCAAGCGCACGAGGACGCACCGTGCTTGGCACCGTATCAGCCACGAGAGCCACAGCGAGACCGAAAACTCCACCTACCCCAAGGCCGGTGATGAAACGGAAAATGGTGAAATCCATGTAATGAGGTGAGAGTCCTTCAAACCATGAGATCTTAGTTAACTGAAGAGCCTGAGCGATGGTCGGCAGATTGGGAAATCCTGCCAGCGCCGAAAGACCCGTCGCCAATGAATATAGCAAAACCGTAACCGCAAGCATCTTCGCACGTCCGTATCGATCCCCTAAGGACCCGAAAATCATTCCGCCTGTAGCCCAGCCCAACACAAAGATCGCTGTCGCGATACCTCCATAAAATTTAGTATCTTGTCCCTCATTCAAGAGTGCTGCCATCGCAGGATTTCTTGCCAAGTTAAAAAGTTGCTGATCCAAACAGTCGAACAACCAAGCCAAGGTTGCCACGATAAAGACGAGGCGTTGATACGGCTGGAGTTGTGACCACCAGCCATCGGCATTATTCGGAGAGTTTTCAACAGAGTTCGACATAACGTATAGGTAATAAGTTCGCGGATACTCCAACGACAGACGCTTCAAGCGGCAAGCACTAATTACGCTTTCTCAAATAGTCCATTTTGTGAATTCAGCTGGACCGACAAACTTCTCACCTCCGCACTTGCACTTTCTAACCTATTCCTTAACTCTTCGCATATGGATCATGCCACCGAAACTGAAGTAGCCGATGCAGCAAAACACTTGCGCTCACTTGAACAAGGCCTCAACCAAATCCTCTTCGGACAAGAACAGATCATCAGTTTGGTTATCACTGGCATTCTCGCCCGAGGTCACATCCTTCTTGAAGGTCTGCCCGGCTTAGGAAAAACCGAGCTAGTGAAAGGACTTTCCAAGCTCCTCCAACTCGAAAACAAGCGAGTCCAGTTCACACCCGACCTCCTTCCCGGCGATATTACTGGAAACCCCATTCTTCAGGAAATCGATGGACGTCGTGAATTCGTTTTCCAACCTGGCCCCTTGTTCGCAAACATTGTCCTCGCCGACGAAATCAACCGTGCCTCACCAAAAACTCAATCAGCCTTACTCGAGGCCATGCAAGAACGCCGCGTCACAGTTCTCGGAAAAACCCACGAACTTCCCCTGCCGTTCTTCGTGCTAGCCACCCAAAACCCCATCGAACTCGAAGGCACATACCCGCTCCCCGAAGCACAGCTCGACCGTTTCCTTTTCAAACTAGAAATCACCCGAAATGACGTCGCCACCTTGCAACGCATCGTTTCCCATCGTGAACTCGGCACAGAACCCCAAGTCTCAGCCATCATGACTGCGGAAACGCTCGGTAGCCTGCTTGCCTTAGTCCGCCGCATCTATCTTCCCGATGTCGTCGCAAACTATATCGCGCGCTTGGTCGATTCCACTCACCCCGGCCAACACGAAGGAGCCAAGCAAATCCGTTTCGGAGCCAGCCCTCGTGCCGCACTTGCCATGTCATCGGCCGCCAAAGCCCGCGCCCTCATCCATGGCCGATCCAACGCTTCTTTCGAAGACGTGAAAGCCATCGCTCCTGCCGTGCTACGTCATCGCATCGTGTTAGATTACCACGCCAAAGTGGACGGCCACACCACCAACTCAGTTATCGAAAATCTGATCAATCAAATCCCTTTCCAAGGTAACGCTACCCCGAAAAACCTCACCCCAGCTTAAATGAATAACCCTGTGAACCGGAATAAATTCCGGAAACTTTTCATTCCGGCCCTGAAACTCGCAGTTATTCTCTGCAGTATCACCTTCGCCAATGCTCAAGAAGTCCTCTTCCGACAAGTTGCCGATCCTAAAACCGATACCCACGTAGAAGTCACAGCGCTTTTTTCTAAACCTAGCCTCGGAGGATTTCACCCAGTTCGCGTATATATTTCTAACAGGCAATTAGTCCGCCACAGTATCTTTCTGAAATTTCAGAACTCCACCGATTATGAATCCACATTATCTACCTCATCGGAATTTTCTTTTTCTATAGAACCAGGAAAATCCGCTACCTACGACATTCTCGTGCCACTGGCCGCACAAAACGGCTATAACTCCTATGAACAATTTAAAGCATCACTCAGCGGCACAATGGGAAGTAGGGGGCACGAAGAAAGCAGCAATTTTACTTTCACTCAGCCCATCGTTCTATTAAGTAATACTTTACATGCACCCAACGCATCGGCACTCGATTCAGAATTAGCTTCACGATCCCCCTCTAGCTACTCAGGAAGCAGTGGACAATTTTCTTCACGTTTCAACCCGTCTCAACTTCCTGACGACTGGCGCGCCTATTCTGGATTCGACTCAATCTTAATGACCGATAATGATTGGGCGGACGTCCCCCCTGGTCCACGTAACGCCATCACAGCTTGGCTCCGGCTCGGCGGAAGAATCATCATTTATTCTGAGAATTCACAAAACCCAACGGCACTCGGACTTCCTAGCGATTCCAGTTTTGGCAGCTATGAAATCAAATCCATTAAAGGAGATCGACTCGATCCGAAACCCACTGTTGATCTCGTTATTCGCAGAACTACCAAAACACGTATCGACGCCGTCACAAAAGATTTCGATACGACCTGGCCACTGCAAAAAGAACTTCAAGATAAAGATTTCAACTCAGTTGTCTTCATTCTGATTCTCATTGCCTTTGGTATCATCGTTGGTCCAGTCAACCTCTTCATTTTTGCGAAGTCTGGACGCAGGCACCGCCTATTCATCACCACACCGATCATATCGATTACTACCTCTCTACTTCTCATTGTCTTGATTATTTTCCAAGATGGTTTCGGCGGTGAAGGACGTCGTCTGGTCTTGATGGAAGTTCGTCCTGACGAAAATCAAAACGCCGCATTTATCCATCAGGAACAATTCTCACGAACAGGCGTGATGACTTCTCCAAGTTTTTCGATAGATGCATCCGCACTATTCGTTCCCGTTCCCATTAAAGCGAACCGATGGTCTCGCTTCACCAACTCCTATGACACCTCCGGAAACTACGATATCCAACCCACTGGCGGCAAATTGTTCGCATCGGGAAGCTGGTTCCAAAGTCGCTCAGAACAAGGCCAGCTCATCTCTGCCGTAGTCCCAACCCGCGGACGCATCGAACTTTCAAAAGAAGCAGGTAGTATTGTTTCGAACTTTGATTTCCCGATCAAAACCCTGATTTACCGTGATGAAAATAAATATTACCGCGCAGATAATCTAACGAAAGGAAAGCCCGTAAAACTCACATCTATTGAACCACCTGTGGCATATATCACGATCGAGGATATCAATAAAAAATTCACGAATCGTAACCAATCCTTCTACAAAAAAGTCCAAGATCGAAACGGTCACTACATCGCCATCACATCAGATGCACCAGCCATTGAGACTCATCCCTCCATCGATTGGAAAACGACCACCGTCATCACCGGCCCCATCGTCCGGTAAATTCTAAATTTTAAACTCTAAACTTCAAGGAAGAGCACGATGGCAGACGTATATGCGAAACCTAAACCTTATAATCTTGAGCAACGCACTTATTCATTTGCGCTCGATATTCGTATGTTTTTACGAAACACCAAATGGGATCCCGTCTCTTGGACGGATATCAAGCAGGTGCTTCGCTCTTCTGGATCGATTGCTGCAAACTATATCGAAGCAATCGAAGCCATCAGCGAAACAGATGCGCTTTACCGACTGCGTCTTTCAAAAAAGGAAGCTCGTGAAACCGGACTTTGGTTGCGACTTATCAGCGATAGTAATCCCATCGACGAATCAGTTCACATCTCTCTTGAATCACTCATCGCCGAAACCAATGAGTTGGTCAAAATTTTCGCATCTATCATTCGTAAAAAGTCCACACAAAGCCCTCTTCCTTGAGGTTTAAAATTTAAAGTTTAAAGTTTCATGAGCGAATCTGCAATTACAGTTCACAACCTTTACCGCTTCTTTGGTCCTCTGCAGGCCGTAAACGGGATTTCATTTGAAATTCCCCACGGTTCCGTCTGTGGATTCGTGGGTGCGAACGGCGCAGGCAAAACCACAACCATGCGGATTCTTGCAAGCCTTGATTACCCCACCATGGGTCACGCGGAAATATGTGGCATCAATGTCATCCATCACCCCGCTGAAGTGCGACGCTTGATCGGTTGGATGCCGGATCATTTCGGAAACTACGATAACATGACTGTCTTGGAATACCTCGACTTCTATGCTCGTGCGCTCGGCTACAAAGGAAAAGAACGCCGCCAGCGCATTGATGAAGTCATGGATTTCACCGATCTCGTTCCACTCGCAGACCGATTTTCCAACAAGCTATCCAAAGGCATGACACAACGTCTCTGCCTCGGACGATCTCTCCTCCATGATCCGCAAGTCCTCATCATGGACGAACCTGCTGCTGGATTGGATCCAAAAGCACGTGTGGAACTAAAACACCTCATCCGAGTCCTCGCCAAGGAAGGAAAGACCATATTCATCTCCTCTCACATTCTCTCCGAGCTGGGTGAAATGTGCGATACCTTACTATTCCTCAACAATGGCCGCATCGTCCATCATGGCGATTCTGAATCCCTGAAACGCACATCCGATTCTCTCGGTGGCGTACTTTATGATGTGCAGTTGGATGGTGATCCGCAGGCACTTTCTGATTGGGCAATTCTCCAACCCAACATTGTATTGCTAGAATCCCGAAAAATGGGAGGACGTATTCGTATCGATACTGAAGACCCGGCAAAAGCTGCGGATGTCCTTGCACGCATGGTTAAAGACAATCTCCGCGTCGTTGATTTCCATCGTGAACAGCGCAATCTCGAAGATGCTTTCATTGACATGCTATCCAATATCGAAAGTGGCAACCAAGCAGTCCGGACTCCCCCTCCAATCATACCTCCAATTCCACAGCCCGCCGAAGAACCAGAAGCTCTAATCTGAGTTTTTCCGACTGCTAAATACTTTCCTTATGAAAATTGCATTTCCAGACGATTTCTCTGACCGCCTTTCGCCCATGCTGGTAAAAGAGCTACGTCAAGGATTACGAACCAAAGCATTTATAGGCGTTTTCCTCACACTTCAGATTGTTCTGGGTATCATCATACTCGGCGCCGGAACGTCATCCTCATCTGACGAGGCCGGCAGCACGATATCATCAATTATCTTCATCATCTTCTCATTTACCGTAATCATCATCCAACCCTTACGCGGCATGGGAGGGCTCTCATCTGAAATCAAAGGTAACACGATCGATATGATGGTGCTCACTCGCCTTTCAGCATGGCGCATAGTCTCAGGAAAATGGTCCGCCATTGTCAGTCAATCCACGCTACTGCTTATTACGATCATTCCTTATCTCATCCTGCGCTATTTCTTTGGCGGTATGAACGTAGTCAGCGAAATCATTTTGATTCTTCTAACTTTCATTACATCCGCAGCTCTAACCGCGATCACAATTGGTCTATCTGCCTCTGTATCCATCATTCTTCGCGCCATGCTTCCAATGTTAGCTATCCCCATTGGATACTTTTCCTTCATGGAAGAATTTTACAGTAGTTATAACCGCAGCTCACTCACGAACTTATGTTCTCTCGAAACACAAAGTTCACAAATTGCCATCTGCCTCTACATCATTACCTGTCTGTATTACGGCTTTTTAATGCTATCGATAGGAACGACTCTCATCGCACCCTACGCAGAAAACTACTCCACACTGCGCCGCTTGATTGCCCTCGCAACAACCATTTTGGCAATATCGATTGGATGTATTTACCTCAAGGAGGCTGGAGAATTATTATTGGTTTTAGCGGTAATTTTCATTCCAATCTTCACCATCACACTCACCGAATATAATATCCTCGTTCCTCCGGTTGTTAACAAATTCCATCGATATGGCGCACTTGGAAAACTGTTTGGCCTTTTCCTTTTGCCTGGCTGGGCAACCGGCGTCTTCTTTTGTTATCTACTCGTGCTAATTAGTTCATTCGCCTTTTTTTACATACCGTCGACTTATGGCATGTTATTTAAATTTAATGTTTTAGCGCTCGGGATGCTAGGTGGATTAATATTCCCAGCTCTTCTAGTAAATTTCTTCAAAATGCATGGTCCTGCTAGAGTCTCTAACTACATACTGATTTGCGTTGCTACCGGTGTCATCACCGCGACTTTGTTCGCTTCATCTCAAGCTCTCTCAAACTCAGGATTCCTTTGGTTTTTCATCTGGATACCACCTGTCTCAATCGTGATGACGTTCACCAGTCGCTTAAATCAAGATGCGGTTTTGATCAGTAGTGTGATCGTGAATCTCATCTACTGTCTCATTTTTATGATAATGGCCTTTCGCAACTACCGTCATTCCATCAATACCCTTAATAACAGCAGCTCTGAAATCTAGAATTGTATTTTCCCAACATGAAACCTATCCACGGAGCCACTTCATTTTCTCTCTCATCTGATCTTGTCACACTCTATATCACCCAAGACGGCGGTCATCTTGCTCCTGTGACGTTCAAGCTAGATGACCGTATCGTTTCTCCTTACGCACTCGCTCCATGGCAACCGGATCAGATCGATCCGACATTGCCTGTCCTCTTGAAAAACCTGCGTGGAGATTTCCTCTGTCTCCCCTTCGGTCCGCAAGACAACGGCCCACCTCACGGCGAAACTGCCAATGCCGCATGGAAATTCGTTACCCAAGACGATCACTCTCTCACCCTTGAAATCGAAGCATCGGATGTATCCGCAAAAATCACCAAAACCCTCTCCCTTCGCCCCGGTGAAACCGCTATCTATCTTACCCATCTCATCGACGGACTCGAAGGCGATTGGTCTTATGGAACCCATCCGATTTTAGATCTTTCTCGTTTACCTGCTGGCTCAGCAAGACTCAGCGTCTCTCCGTTCCGTTGGGCATCGGTTTACCCAGAATACTTTTCCAATCCCGCCGACGGTGCCAATCAACAACTCGCAATCGGCGCCATTTTTTCCAACCTGTCAGAAGTATCTCTGGCCGATGGAGGAACAACCGACCTGAGTTATTACCCGTCAAACTCCAACAGCGACGACCTAGTGATGATGGTTTCCGAAGCCAGCACGGAAGAACAACCCTTCGCATGGTCGGCTTGCGTGTTTGATGGCTATGTTTGGTTTGCTCTGAAAAATCCAACCGATTTCCCAGCAACCATGTTCTGGCTATCCAACGGCGGCCGTTCAGCAGCTCCATGGAATTCCCGCCACACCGCACGCATCGGCATCGAGGATATTTGCTCTCATTTCTGCGACAGCGTGGACGTCTCACGCAAAGACCTACTCCACAATCTCGGTGTTCCTTGCACCAGAATTTTCTCAAAAGACCAACCTGTGACATTGAAAAACATCCAAGCCGTCGCAGCAGTTTCCAGAAAATTCGGAAAAGTGGATTCCATCGTTCCTGTGAGTGAAACCGAAATCCGAATCACCAGTGAAAACGGTGATATGGTTACAGTTCCGTTGGATTGGAAGTTCGTGACGGGTTGTTAGTTTTTCTAGAACTTGCCAAAAGTCATTGCGTAATAGGTAGGGCGCCATCGCCGAGGGCGCCGCATAAAATGAAATAGAAAATGATATTTCTTTTGAGTGTCGAATACATCTCGCTTCGCTCGGTGCCCTACCAAATTCTTAATCAACTTATCCACAAGGTTTTACAATCTCGTGTTTTGCGCACGGACTTTCGCAATCAGTCCAGTCACCAAAAATACCGCAGCTATGAGAATATTGGCAGCTATCCACCCGAGAAAATAGCCCATCCCACTATCCCAAAATTCCGCATACGACATCTCAAGCAGGAACGGAAATGCGAAAAGCCAGAGTATGTGAACCGCCAGAGAAATTGACCAAAACTGTGAAACGGTGACCCATGGAAATCTATTGTTCTTCCAGTAAAAACCCCAACCAAACCAAACAAAGTAACCTGCGATTGACAGCGCAGCAGCCGATAAACACGAGACCACGTCATGAGCTTGGAAGCGGTAGCTAGGAATCAAGATGCCGATGGGCGAAATCACAAAAGCCCAACAAATCAGAGCCCAAAAGCATCCGAGTAGGAAAAGGACTATTGTTACGGATTTCATTTTTTGTAATCTCACTCTAAATCCGGAAAATACTCGCTGAATGCCTCATCAGATTCACCGATAGCGATGACGACTCCGCGATGCGTCAGCACGCCGAGACCATGTTCATAATCCCACTTGCAACTGAATCCACACCCAACGCGAGTGAATCCGTCCTTCGGATTACCTAGAAGGTGAACGACATTAGGACGAATCAAACTCAGCAGATCGCTCACTGCGGAAATCGGCGGCATCAGTTCATCTCCCACGGAGTCAGCATAGCACTCCCTCAACCGCGGATAGTCAGCGAAGATGGCCTGCAATACAGTTTCGAGAAGCGATTCCTGATGATCGATTAGATGCTGATATGAAACCATCTGCTCTCGGCTGGGTGGTTCTGGCTTTTCATCAACAGGAGAAGAAACACTCAGGTCCAACTCTCCGTCTGGCCTAATGCCAGAAGTAACCCAAGGACACAATTCCTGATCGGGAATAAAGCCACGCCATGAAGGCAGATAAACCACACTATCCCAAAAGAAATCATTCCATGTCAGCTGTGGAAACGGGGGCAATTCGATAGTTGGCTGTTTGTTTTTTGGCATGTGATGTTTGTAATGTGGTCTAAGAGCTTCAGATAGGGATATCTCTCCAAAAAATCGCGACTCTCAGGGAAGTTCGCGGTCAACTACCGAGGTTTGTTAGTCTATTTGATACACCTTCCAATCCGTGTTGTCATGGAAAGAGTCAATGATCACTGACAACCCAAGACCCCTCATCTTATCGGCGACAACCTCGTCTGGCTGCACGAATGTATTCAAAGGTGAGTAGTCTGTCACGGCTGGGCATGTCAGACTCCAATTTCCATAATACCACGCTTTCTCTAACTCCTCAAAATCAAGAGGTGACTTTATAATTACTAGCCCTTCTCGCACTAACTTTGATCGTGAGGGAACATTGCACAGATCATCCATGTAGAGGGCAACCTCAGAACCTTGAGAAGAGAGATCCTGAATCAATTCTCTTTTATCTTGGTCTTTTGAGATAATACGAACTCTCATTATTAAGGTTAATAGTTATTCCACGACTAGTCGCGACGCAAAGCGACTAGTGGTTTTTGATGGGACGGAGAATTGCGTCATTGATGATTACTAAGAAAGGATCGCACCGACTTCAATCTCAAAGGCGGAGACAACTCGCCGCAGGCTCTGGACTGCTGTGATTCTTCACAGCTTTTGGGTTTCGCGTTGGTGATCAGGTATGTTGGGTTATTACCGAGAAACTTCGTTTGAAATCACCCACCTTGAAAGCTGCGGATGAAGAACCGCAGCAGTCCAAAGCCTTCGGCGAAATCTACTAATCTCCAGATTCATTATTCGATGAAGCCGGCCGGAGGCACGGCTCTCCTATATGGGTCTCAACAAATACCCAGCGACCCATCCCTGCGCGCCCGTTTCATTTTCGCACCAATGCCAGCCGTGGATTTGTTGGAGAGATGTGAGTTTATCACCACGCTTAATTTTTAAAACGGTAGGATCAAAAGGTTTCATCGCCGCCCAACGATCTTCACCCAGAGGTTCAAGAAATTCCGCCGGCACATAACCATTCCGTCCCGATGAATCAGTCGCCCAGATCCAACCGGGCCATGTTTTGTCTGCGGGGCCGCTGGTTACTTCTTGGCCGGCTTCGAGTCGGATCGCTTGGGTGTTGTTTTCCTCATAATCTGCATTCGCAGTGAAACAATGCTTCTCCATGATTACTTGGCTTTCACCTTTTTCGCATCTTTACCGGGACCACCGTCCTTGTTAGATGTATCAAAAATCAATTCCTCGGTGCCTTCTTTACGAGTGACGCGGACTTTGTCGCCCGTTTTCACCGTGCCACGCAACAAGGCTTCGGCCAACGGATCTTCCAAGTAACGCTCCACTGCTCTACGCATTGGACGCGCACCGTAATTTGGATCAAATCCTTTCTCGCTAAGCAACTCTCTAGCGTCCTCGGCAAGTGTCATTACGATATCTTTGTCCATCAAACGGGCAACCAACTTGGAAACCTCAAGATCGACGATCTGATTGAGATCCACTTTTTCCAACATGTGGAACACCACGAGATCATCCAAACGATTCAGGAACTCAGGTTTGAAATAGCGTTTCGATTCTTCGAGAATCTTATCCTTCATACCTTCGAAATCCGATTGATCCGCATTCATCGCTCCAAATCCAAGCGTAGTCTGACGCTTGATAGACGATGCACCGACGTTTGAGGTCATGATGATGATCGTGTTGCGGAAATCGATTTTCCGTCCCAACGAATCCGTGACAGTTCCGTCTTCCAAAATTTGGAGCAGAAGATTCATCACATCCGGGTGGGCTTTTTCGACCTCGTCGAACAACACCACCGAGTAAGGACGACGACGCACAGCTTCGGAAAGCTGGCCGCCTTCTTCGTATCCAACATAACCCGGAGGCGATCCAATCAGGCGCGATGCGGTGAATTTCTCCATGTATTCGGACATGTCGATTTGAATCAACGCTTCTTTGTCGCCAAACATGAATTCAGCAAGGTTTCTCGCAAGGTAGGTTTTACCAACACCTGTAGGTCCAAGGAAAAGGAATGAGCCGATCGGGCGTTTCGGATCTTTCAGGTCCGCACGTGAGCGACGCAGCGCTTTGGAAATGGCAATCACCGCTTCGTCTTGTCCGATCACGCTGCTTTTCAATTCATCCTCCATCTTGAGCAGCTTCTCGGTCTCCTTCTGCTCCATGCGTTTCAATGGAACGCCTGTCCATTTGGAAACAACCGCCATGATGTCTTCATCATCCACAACAACGATTTTCTCTTCGGATGATGCACGCCAGGCCTTGAGCGTATCCTCAAGAGCCTTTTTCGCATTCTTCTCATCGTCACGCAATGCAGCTGCTTTTTCGAAATCCTGTTCAGCAATCGCGGAAACTTTGAGTTTATTGATTTCTTCGATTTTTTGCTCCGCTTCTTTGATCGATGGCGGACGGGTCATGGTGCCAATCCGCGCACGCGCGCCGGCTTCATCTAACACATCGATCGCCTTATCAGGTAGGAAACGTGCGGTCAGGTAGCGCGAGGTCAGTTTCACCGAAGCTTCAATCGCCGCTTGGGTGTAACTGGCTTTGTGGTGAGTTTCGTATTTATCACGAAGCCCTTGTAAAATCAGGATCGCATCATCAACGGATGGTTCGTCGACTTTTACCTGTTGGAAACGACGCTCCAGTGCGGAGTCCTTCTCGATGTATTTACGATACTCATTGAGCGTGGTCGCACCAACGCACTGCAACTCGGAACGGCTGAGTGCGGGTTTAATGATATTAGAAGCATCCATTGCTCCTTCTGCGGAACCGGCACCAACAATGGTGTGAAGCTCATCGATGAACAAAATCACGTTTTTCACTTTGCGGATTTCATCCATGACCGCTTTGATACGCTCTTCAAATTGACCACGGTATTTGGTTCCAGCAACCATCAATGCGAGGTCCAAAGTGATAACTTTTTTGTCGCGAAGCAGTTCGGGAACATTCCCAGTGACGATTTCTTGGGCAAGGCCCTCGACAATCGCGGTTTTACCAACACCTGCTTCACCAATCAGCACTGGGTTGTTTTTGGTGCGGCGGCAGAGAATCTGAATCACGCGCTCGATCTCGGATTCACGGCCAATCACCGGATCCAGCCCACCTTCTTGAGCAAGCTTAGTCAGATCACGACCAAAAGCTTTGAGCGCCGGAGTCTTGGTTTTTGCTTCGCCAGAATCTTGTGAACTGGCTTCGGGTTGGCTTGCACCCTCATCTTCGAAGACGCCCATGTCATCATCATCATCTTCGTCATCATCGTCGTCCATGTCCTCGGGTGAGAAATTAGGATCGATCTCTGCCAGTATCTCGTTGCGTGTGCGCTGGATATCAACATCGAGTCTTTTTAAAACACGTGCTGCGACACCTTCACCTTCACGAAGCAAACCCAACAAAAGATGCTCGGTTCCAACGTATGAATGATTGAGCGCTTTCGCTTCCTTATTGGCCAACGCCAAAACTTTTTTCACACGTGGAGTATAAGGAATGTTACCCGGACTTTTCTGCGGAGGACCTGAACCGACTTCCTTTTCAACCTCAATACGCACGGCATCGAGTTCAAGACCCATGCGTTCAAGCACATTAACCGCAACACCCTGACCGAGCTTGATCAGACCCAAAAGCAAATGCTCCGTGCCGACGTATGCGTGATTAAATCGATCTGCTTCTTTCCTTGCCAAGGCCAGGACTTGTTGCGCTCTAGGTGTGAAATTATTCATGGTTTAATCTAGGTTACCGCCTTCATTAGGACGGAGGGTTTTATGATTTGATGAAAAGTTATCTGGAGAATTTAAAGATTGCAAACGAGAGCGTAAAATTTCTGCACGAATCGAATCTCGATGTTCTGGGGAAAGCTTCATCCCCGCATGTAGCTGCAAATGTGCTTGCTGAATGTCCATCAACAAAGAATCGCACAGATTTACGGTATCTTTATGGAAAAATCCAAGATTTCCCCCGAGCCGTAGCAAAGAAAGATGGGTGAGCGCCTCCTTGGAATCGATGAGATACGCATGTCGCAATACCCCGTAGGCGCGGCCGATTTTGTCCGCTACCATATCCGGATCATCTTCCATGAGCTTTTCTCGCGCATTCTGCTCGTGGTTTGCTACCTGTGAAATCACTCGTTCCAAACGACTGATGATCGCTTCTTCACTTTCACCCAATGTCGATTGATTTGATATTTGATAAAGATTTCCGAGCGATTCAGTCCCCTCGCCATATAAGCCACGAACGGCCAAGCCAATCTTGTTCACTGCCTGTAGGACCTGGCCGATCTGATCGCTCAAGACCAATGCCGGCAGGTGTAACATCGCAGATGCTCGCATGCCTGTCCCTAGATTGGTCGGACACGTCGTGAGATATCCAAGTTGGGAATCAAATGCGTATTCGAGTTTTTGCTCCAGTTGACTATCCAGATCGTTGAGCGCTTCGTAAGCTTCTCTGAGACGCAGGCCAGGACGAATCGATTGCATCCGCAAATGATCCTCTTCATTGAGCATGATTGAAAAACTTTGTCTGCGTTCTATCACCGCGCAAGATCCATCGGTCCGTGCCGCATGTTCGCGCGAAATCAAATGACGCTCTACCAAGACCTGTTTTTGCAAAGAGCTTAGTTCGCCGAGCTCACGTGAAAAGCCATCTTTCATCGGTGGCAAATCTTCTACCGCTGGGCGAATGATATCCAAAATCTGCCCGCGCTCGGTTTTCTTTGCCCAACCTGGAAATGGATGCCCGCGCAGGTTTCTCGCAAATCGGATCCGCGAGGTGATTACTGCACTCTGTGTATCGTCCGAGCCTATCATCCAGTCAGCCGGATGCTTCAACAATGTAGTAAAACGCATCATTTACTCACCTCCGTTTCATCTAATTTCCGGATCTCATCACGAAGCTCGGCCGCTTCTTCATAACTCTCCGATGCGATGGCCTGCTCAAGTTTTTCCTGAAGTTCTTCAATCCTCTGTATCCTGTAATGTGTCTCAATCAAGCCTGCTGGAACTTTTCCAACGTGGCTCGCACCTTTATGCATACCTCTCAGCATCGGCAATAACTCGTTCGAAAATACCTTGTAACAATTCGCACAACCAAAGCGCCGGACTTTTTGGAAATCCTCCATGGAAAATCCGCATTGGGAGCAACTCCTTCCAGAGCCAATAGGCTTGACCGCACTTGGAGTCGACACGGCTCCCGTCATAGCTTTTTGAAAACCACCCGCCAACATATCCGCCATGGAAAATCCGGTCGGATCCGTGACACCGCGCTCTTTGGCACAACTCTCACAGAGACAGACTTTTTTCATCTGTCCTTCCGCGAGTTGGGTGAGAAACACCGTCGCCTTTTTATCGCAGTAGTCACACTTCATGGTTTATCGAATCCAATATCTATAATCCAAACGGAGTTCCGGTGTTGTTGGCAAGCTCATGAAACTCAGCGAGAAACTTTTTCGTCAACGTGCCCGGCTTACCATCGCCGATCACGCGTCGATCCAAGGATACCACCGGAATCACTTCTGCGGCAGTTCCAGTTAAGAAACATTCATCGGAAATGAATATGTCGTAACGGGTCATCGAACGCTCAACGACTTTCACGCCGATCTTATGCGCGATTTCCAAAATCACCGAGCGAGTGATTCCATCGAGCGCACCATCCGAAATCAATGGGGTGATCAACTCACCGTTCTTGATGATGAAGAGGTTATCGCCTGTGCACTCGGCAACGTATCCCTGTTCGTTCAACATGACCGCCTCGAGAGCGCCACCTTGGATCGCCTCTACCTTGGCCATCACGTTATTCAAATAGTTCAAACTCTTCACCTGCGGCATAAGCGCAGCTGGTGCTGGTCTGCGCGTAGCACAAGTGATGACTGCCAAACCTTTTTCATAATGCTCCTCGGGGTATAGCTTGATCGTTGATGCAATGATGAACATCGATGCTTTCGGGCACAGATACGGATTCAATCCAAGTTCTCCCGGTCCGCGGGTTACCACCAAACGAATGTATCCATCTCTCAGTCCATTTGCAGCGACAGTTTCACAAGTGAACTTGCAAACCTCCTCCTGCGTCCATGGCATGTTCAGTAGGATCGCTTTCGCCGAATCAAACAATCGGTGAATGTGTTCCTCCAAACGAAAGATGCGTCCGTTGTAAAAACGAATCCCCTCAAATACTCCGTCACCATATAATAAACCGTGATCGAAAACCGAAATTTTCGCATCCTGCTCATCTACCAACTTGCCGTCTAACCAGATCTTCATGTGTGTCTCAGACACAAACCTAGGCTTACCCAGTCCCGTGGCAAGCTGGAGATGATAAAAAAATCGAATTTCTTTGCCCAAATTTCCTTAAAAATCCGATTCACGATTGAATCTTTTCCGAGAAACCCCAACTCTCCCCCATGCTTCAGACCACAGCCGACCTCAAAGCCCTCCTTCTCAAGAAATCCGTTCGCACCGGAAATTTCACTTTAGCCTCTGGAAAACAATCAGATCTCTACATCGATTGCCGCGTCACCGCCCTTGATCCCTTTGGCGCAGCAATGATCGGCGACCTGGGCTGGCACGCGGTCCGTTCCAAAAATCCACTCTGAAAAGCTCTCGATCCAAGCCATCGGTGGCATGACCCTAGG
>JANOKJ010000018.1:0-2672 GCA_031419275.1 Akkermansiaceae bacterium
GATTTTCCCGGTTTCAGAAGTGAATTTGCTAAGGACTTCAGGATTCGTAGGAACCAACTGCTCGACAGGAATATCCTGTCTGCGGCGGGTCATCTGGCGGTTAGCCACACGAAAATTGATACGGCGTTGTATAGTCTTTGGCTCGGACATGATATTTTAGCGAAGTTCGCGGTGAAGGGTTCTGCGCTTAAGGAAATGATTGAATTTCACTTTCTCCAAGCGACCTGGAGTACGAAGGCTTTTCTTGTTACGTGTGGTAACGTAACGGGAAGTCGGTTTGCCCTCGGCTTTCGCTTCGGTGCATTCAAGAATGATGATCTCGCGTGGCATGATATGTTTGGTGGAGGGGCGATATGGATTTATTCGTCGTCGTCGTCAAGCGAAACCGTCACAGAATCTTCATCTTCTTGCGGAATACCTCCACTGAAGCCAACTTCATCGGAAGGACGGAACCTGCGATTCCCATACTCCTTCTCCCATTGCGCCTGACATTCTACGGTCAAACGGGCAAATGGGATCGCCTCAAGACGGGCGATAGGAATTTTCAATTCGGAAATTTCACATACGCCGTAACTGCCTGATTTGATACGGCGGAGGGCTTGTTCGATCTCATAAAGGGCATCTTGCTCTTTAGCCAAGACAGAAAGGGCGAAATCGCGGTCATAAGCGTCGCTGCCTGCATCGCCTTGATGCTGGCCACTGCCGGATGCTTCGCTGCCTTCTGGGGCGTTGCGGATGGTGTCACGGGTCATTCCGGACATGGAATCGACCAACATATCCCTCAAATCCAGCAAGCGCTGACGCTGTTTATCAATGAAAGCCGGAGTGTGATGACCTTTGCTGGTGGTAGAAGGTTTATGTGCTTGCTCTGCTTTAGGCGGAACAAAACGAGGCTTTGCCTGAGCTGGCGGTGGTGAATTAACAAGCGAAGGCTTCTTAGCGACCACTTTTTTTGCCTCAACCACTTTTACTACGGGCTTGCTGACTTCGACCTTTTTCGGCTCAGGCTTTTTAACCTCAGCTTTTTTCACTTCCACCTTCTTAGCGGCAGGCTTGGTGACTTCAGGCTTCTTTGGAGCTGCCTTTTTCACTGGAGCAGCGGGCTTCTTTGCAGGAGCCGCTGGCTTTTTATCGACTTTCTTAACCGGTGCAGCGGGCTTTTTAACAACCTTCTTCGCTGGAGCTACGGGTTTCTTAACTACTGGCTTAGCCGCTGGCTTCTTCGCTGGAGCTTTCTTAACCGGAGCCGCTGGCTTCTTCGCTACAGCTTTCTTCACAGGAGCTGCTGGCTTTTTCGCTACAGCTTTCTTAACCGGAGCTACTGGTTTTTTCGCTGGAGCTTTCTTCACTGGAGCTACTGGCTTCTTCGCAATAGGCTTTTTTGCCGCAGCTGGTTTAGATTTTGCCTTATTTACAGGCGGTTTGCTTGCGGTCTTTTTGGTGGTTTTCTTAGCAGCCATGGCGGATGATTTGTGGGAAAATGAACGGATACTGGTAATTCCTGAGCCTCGGGCTCATTGGTAGGGGCGCGGTGGATTAGCTCTTCATATCCTTCACTTCAAGGGGAATCTTCATAATCCTTAAAATATCTTTCTTTTCCCTTCTAAGCCGTGGAGCTTGAAATGCATCGCGCCTACCCTAATCTGCCGACCCGACATGCAACTCAGTGCCATCTTAGAATCTCTTCTCATCGCCTCTCAAGAACCTCTTTCGTCCGAGGAAATCGCGCGACTAATCCGCGCCCGCGTCGCCGAAGCCGAAGACGTGCTCATCCGTGAAACCGAAGAAGGCGTAACCCCAACTCCACTTCCAGAATGGCTTACGGCCTTTGCTCAAGCCTCACCTGATCAGGTTACTGAAACCATTTTATCTCTCAATCAGCATTACGCTGAAACCGCACGCGCATTCACCATTTTAGAAAGACCTAAAGGCTGGAAAATTTACACCCGTCCGGATTATGGCGATTTCGTTCGTCACCTTTTCCCTGGCAGAAAACCCGAGCGCCTCTCAGGTCCTGCGATGGAAACACTAGCCATCATCGCATACCGCCAACCGATCACGAAAGCAGCCATCGAAGCAGTTCGCGGTGTCTCTTGTGATGGCATGATCCAAAAACTCCTCGATCGCGATCTTGTCCGCATCGGCGGTCGCGCCGATCTACCAGGACGTCCCCTGCTCTATTTGACCACTGATCTTTTCTTCGAACACTTCGGCATCACCAGCATCGATGAACTTCCAAACGCATCGGAACTTCGTCGAATCAAACTTCCAGAACCCACCACTGAAATTAAACCGGAAGAATCAGAAACCCAATTGGAACTCTCCGAAGCAGGAACACCTTCCGCAGCCGCATCTAACGAAGCCGACGACTCACCCGATTCTGATAACCCTATATCCACTGACGCATCATGAGCCTCGAAGATATTCGCAAACAGATAGACCTCATCGATCAAGGGCTCCTCGATCTACTCTCCCAACGCGCCGATCTCGTCCATGAAGTTGGAGTAATCAAAAAACGTGATGGTCTTCAAATCTACGCACCTGAGCGCGAACAAGCATTGTTAGAACGCCTCATTTCACTCAACCAAGGCCGTCTCCCTGAAAAATCAATTCGCGCAATCTATCGTGAAATCATGTCCGCAGCACTTGCATTGGAAGACGATCTTAAAATC
>JANOKJ010000019.1:0-12430 GCA_031419275.1 Akkermansiaceae bacterium
TAATATGCCGGATGGCAGGCCTAACACTGTCGAGCTTCCCATAGCATCCATCCCCGCCCTACTTGTGATGAAAGGATATGCCCTATGCGGACGGGACAAGATGAAGGACGCCTACGATATCTACTATTCCGTCCGCAATTACCCGGGTGGTGCTACAAAACTGGGCGAGGACTGCAAACCATTACTGAAAGACCCAATCGCCGCCGAAGGCTTCCGTCTTCTCGCTTCCAAATTCGAAGAACGCGAGGGCTTCGGCCCGGCGACAGTCCGGCGGTTTCTCGAAGAAGCAGCTCCTGAATTCACGGATATGGAGCCCGAACAGATTCAGACGGACGCATTCGGGCAGGTGGAATCATTCCTGCGGGCACTTAACATTCGATGATCATCTGATATGCCGAAGCCGCGAACACATTCCCTCTTAACCCTGACTACGAACGGATTCACGTCGTTCCCCCACGAAAACCCAGAGATAGTAGTGGTCGGCAGATTGGTAGCGTCAACCGACTAAACCATGGATCGGAAAAGGAAAAGCCCCATCAAGAATACAGAGAGTAGCGATTCCGTTCGCTACTCGCGCGCTGGCGATGCCTTTCATTATCGTTGGGCTGCGCGAAGATGCCTCCGGATGATTGACCCCCGTTGCCCTGTTCAATCAGTTACGATCGAGGCTTCGTTAGATTCACAGTTGCAGGGAGAGTGCGCCATCGACCTAGCGGAATACTCCGTTTCAACGGATGGGCAAAGAATGACGCACTATATCCAACTGAAACACAGCACGGTGCGTAAAAATAAGCCTCTTGGACTTCCGGACCTAGGCAAGACTTTGGAGGCTTTTGCGAAACGATACTCAGAGCACCAAGCTATTTGTAAGGAATCGGAGACGCCTAAGATTATTAATTTCAGCTTTGTATCCAACCGTAACCTCGGGTCGCAGCTCAAAGCAACATTTGAGGCCATCCGTAAAGGCGCTTCGATTTCTGCCGCGCGGAGGAGGCAGTTGGAAAAGGCGACGAAACTTTCAGGCGATTCGTTCCGGTCATTCTTCGTATCTTTGCAAATATTGGACGGCGAAGGCGATTATGTTGTACAGCGCGAACAATTACACGGCGAACTTTCCGAGTATTTAGCGGGCTTTATTGACAGCGATGAAGTGGACAAGATCGTCAATCTTGTTTCCGAACGCGCGCTTCCCCACTCGGTAAAGAACAGGCGAAAGGGTGAGATACTTCGAGAAGACGTTTTGCTTCGGATGGGAGTAACCCCCGACCGGTCTCTTTTCCCAGCCCCGCGCGAGTTTGAGAATCTCCCACATCTCATCCGGCGCGAGCAACATGATACACTCGTAATGCAAATCTTAAAGGCGACAGCCCCAGTGATTATCCATGCTGCGGGAGGCGTAGGGAAATCAGTGGTCGCACGCCAGATTGCTGAGAGCCTACCTAAAGGTTCGTTTGGATTGGTCTATGACTGCTTTGGTTCGGGCAGGTATCGAAACCCTAGTGAGCCACGCCACCGTGCTTGCGACGCATTGGTCCAGATATCCAACGAACTCGCCGCCGCCGGTTACTGCCGTACGCTCCTCGGACATCCAGGGACTCCTGCAGATGCACTTTTTCGCGCATTCCGTGAGCGATTGAAAGAAGCGGTCCAAGCTCTTCGAGAAATTGATCCTGGGGCGCTGTTGGTCATCATAATCGATGCCGCCGACAATGCCGAAATGGCGGCGCAGGAAAACAGTGACCAATGTTTTGCCCACGGTTTGCTGCACGAAAGCGTCCCCGAAGGATGCCGTCTGGTCGCCCTTTGCCGGACGGAGCGCCGCGAGATGCTCAGGCCGCAGAGCAATGTACAACAACTGCCGCTCCAACCATTCAGTGAAAAGGAAACGGCTGCACACCTTCGCGCTTCGCTTTCCGGTGCGACGGACGACGATGTTCGGGAGTTTCATCGGCTGACTGGAGGAAATCCTCGCGTTCAGGCCATTACTTTGGGTCGTGGATGTCTGACAATTGAAGAGACCTTGGCAATCCTAGGCCCCGCAGGAACCACAGTCGCCGAGCAAATCGCTTTACAACTCCAGATAGCTGTAGACGGCATCAAGGATCGAAGCGTCTCCAACGTGTCGAAGCAGGTGGATGCAATATGCCTAGGTCTAGCAAATCTGCCGCCATTCATTCCTATAGCAGTACTCGCGAAGGCCGCTCAGGTGGAGGAATCTACTATCCACAGTTTTGTCAGCGATCTCGGACATCCGCTTTGGCATTCTGACCGATCGGTGATGTTCCGTGACGAGCCAACAGAGACATGGTTTTGTGAGCAATTCGCAGCTGAGCCGGAGCAAATCAAGGGCTACGTATCTTTGCTGGAACCGTTAGCAAAGGATTTCCCATACGTGGCAAAGGCTCTTCCGCAACTGCTGCTAAAGTCAGAAGATTACACCCGCCTCATCGAACTCGCGCTATCAGATGACTTCCTGCCTGAAAATAACCCCATTGATGCGCGGAACATTCGTGTCTATCGACTTCAATTTGCCTTTCGGGCAGCGTTGCGATTAGGGAGGACTGCCGATGCCGCACAAGTAGCATTCAGAGCTGGCGAGGAGGTAGCTGGAGACCAGCGACAATTACTCCTGCTCCGTCAGAATGCAGACATGGTTGCGCCCCTTCTTGACCCAACTCGCGTGCAGGAATTGGCTTACAAACAAATGCTCCGCGGCGGATGGCACGGGTCTTCAAACGTCTATTCAGCGTCGCTGCTATCTTGCGTAGACGATTTCAGGGGAGAAGCCCGCGGATACCTACGTGCGGCTAGGAAGTGGCTCACGATCTTCTTTGAGGAACGGGCGAAGCAGGACGAACACAGCCAGTTTCACGAAAGGCTGCAGGATGCAGATCTTGCGGAGATGGCGTGGGCGCATTTCAATCTGAGTGGCGCCGAGGAACTCGCAGCCTTCTTAATTAGATGGAAACCATCGCAAGTAACGCTTCGGCTATCCCGCTTGGTTGTTAGGCGGCTCATAGATGCCGCCCGTTTTGATGAAATCGACAACCTGGCCCTGCACGGGCGCAAAAACGCTTTTTTAATACTAGCAGTGGCAAATGAACTAGAATCGGTGGCACGGTTTCCGCCGACAAAAGCGTTGAAGCCAACTCTCACGGTATTGTTGCGCAAAGGGCTAAAGAAGCCGGAGGAATATTCCTACGAGGACAATACTACTTCTACCATCGTTTCGTTCTGTGAGGCATGCGTTGCTAGAGGGCTTCCGAATGCCAAGATATTGGCAGTGTTAGAATACTACACTGAGACTCACGCGACTGCGAGCGTTGGAAGGGATTATGAGGAGAAGGCTAGGAAAACATTCTTACGGGGAGTCGCACTGCGAGCTGTTTTGAATGGCACGGGCGAACCTAATCCTGAAACGCTGTTACCCCTGAAGGAATCGCAGTCCGGCAGCCGAAGCTTGGACCCAGATGAAGATAGAAATGTAGTCCAGATGATGAGCGCGTTGCTGCCGTGGTATTTTCTTCGCGCACGATACATCGCCCGTGATCCGGAAGCTCTCGCTATAGATTTGGGGAACCTTCACTCGGTTACGCAGGCATCGGCCAATTCACACTATCGACGCCATGACAGGATTCCCTATGAGATTTCGGCGGTGTACTTTAGCGTATTAGCACTGAAGGAGAGTGTAACCGAGCAAGACCTACAGCAGTTTACGCAAAACGTCGTGGCACAGCCCGAGAATAAGTTTTCACTGAATAATAGCTTTGGCGCACTGTACACGGCGTGTCGGCTAATGCATTTGGCCCCGTTGCGATCCTTACTGGAGGAGTCTTGCGTCGCAGCCGTCGAACCAAAATCCTCTGAATCGCCGGAGGAGCGAGCCGACTCTTATATCCAGTTGGCGCGAGCGTTATTCGCAGTTAGCACTCGCGATGCTTCCACTTACTTCCTGCATGCCATCGATGCAGTGTCAAAGTTCGGAGATGAAATGCTACCGCGCTGGGAGGCGATGCTGAAAGTGGCTCGGCGTGCATCTGAGGGCGAAAATTCATCCGCTCAGATGGCCTACCGCTATTTTAAATGCGCTGAAATGGTAGGGGAGTCGGTCGCACGAGAAAAATACTGGAGCCGCAGTGAAGTTTTCAGGACTGGCGTGCATTTACATGCCCCAAGTGCTTTCGCTGCAATGAGTCGCTGGCGCGACAGGGAGGTGGGTTGGTTCGCTCGACCGATGTTGGCACTCGCGATAGAAGCCGTGAATTCTGGGCAAGTGGCGGCGCTATCCGGTTGGTGTCTTTCTGGTTTGCTTGCCTGCAACGCAGAGGCCGAGTTTGCCATCATGTGCATTCGACGAGCGCAGACATCGTTGAATAGGCAGTATATTTTGGATGCTGCTATTCGCGATTTCGAGTTGGCAGGAGTCGGTCGCGACAGTTGGCTGGCTTTGCAGGCGGTTGCGAAGGAATACGGCCTAGGATATGCGCGTATAACCACGTTACTAGGAGTCGATGATCCTCCAATTGAGCCGACTAAAAGCCAGGCCAAGACAGAGCCGATTTCTTCTTACCGCAAACCGCAACAAGTAACGGACTGGGACAAGATTTTCAGAGGCATAGATTTGTTGAGTTCTACTGGAATTGCACGCGCCGAAGCGGCCTTTCGAAAGAAGAAACTACCATTCGAGATCAAAGACTTTTGGAATGAGGTGGTTCAGCGAGTGCCGGTCGGGAGGGAAACCGATTTTTTGGAATTGATCCCTATGGCTGAGTCCATCAATTCATACGATGTCAGTAACCTGCTAAAACCTCTACGCCTGCATTGGATTGGCAAGGCTTCCGTCAAGGCTTATTGGCCCCAATTTCTAAGGTCAATTGGCAAACGTTACGCACCTACTCTCGCTGAGGCAGGGCACTTGGAATATTGGGAGAGCGGAGGGACGGTTACTGAGTCGGAGTTGGTCTTGATCAAAGAAGGAGTTCTCCGCGGGCTTGCAGAGTCGTTGGACCTTGTTGATGCGCGGACCTTTTTCGGATTTATCTCTAATGTCGCTCCCGATTTGACACCGGCGGAGAGTAAAAAGCTCCTCGACTATGCATTGACCCGTTTTGAGATTCATATCGATAGCGACTTCGGTGACGGTCCATGGGCCGATTGGTTGGTTCCACCGCCAACGACAATTGATGCAGCGGCCGGACTAATTTGGTCCGCGTTAGGCTCTCCAATTTCTGCTACACGATGGCAGGCAGCGCACTGTGTTCGTCGACTCGTGGAGGCCGAGTGCGATGCCGAAATCGAATCGTTGTTTGGTTGGCTGGAACGCGACGTTGTCGGTGCGTTCGGGAGCCATATCTTTCCATTTTACCGACTGCATTCGCGGCTGTATTTGCTAATCGCATTGGCTCGCACTGCTTACGATACGCCCGAGCGCTTGCATAATTACGCCGCCGTAATTGCATCACTTGCCCTCACGGAAATGCCGCACATTCTAATCCAGAAGACAGCTGCCGACATCGCACTGATAATCGAACAGGCTCTGCCTGGAACTTATTCGAATGAGACGATCCAGGCGTTGCAACGAATCGGACTGAGCCCCTTCCCGGTCGAGCAGGTGAACCGAAATTCCTGCAATAAGGATACTCCATGGCATGTAAGCGGTGAGGTGAAGAATGACATGAAGCTGTACTTTGGGATGGATTTCGATAACTACTGGTTCAAATACCTTGGAAACCTCTTTGATGTTTCCACGCAACAAGTAATCGATCTTGGCTGCGATGCGGCGGTAAGGTATGTGGGCGTCACCGAAAAGGACGGACACCAAGCCGACGCGCGGCGGCATCTTTGGCAATCGCGTGATTACGAACGGGGAACTTCTCACAGCCATGGCAGTTACCCGCACATCGACGACTATTGGTTCTATTATTCCTATCACAGCTTCCTATCCGCTGCCGCTCGCCTACTGGAGGCAATGCCGCTCATTTGTCGCAATGGCGATTGCTATGAAGATCGTTGGGATGACTGGCTAAAAAGGCACTCGCTTACTCGGGAAGATGGACGTTGGTTGTCTGATCGGCGCGATCCCTCCCCAATAACGCGTCGAAAATGGACGACAAGTTCTCGGGACGTGAACTGGCGATGGAGTATCACGTCCGAAGATTTTCTGGACGTGATACTTCATCAAAGTCCTAATCCGCATTGGCTCTGTTTGGCAGGTTGTTGGACAGAAACTGATGGGGAGCGGATTGAGAGATTGCGTATTTCCAGTGCCTTTGTGACGCCGGAGACATCGGAGTCACTTGCCAACTCGTTGCGTTGGTGTGAGAGTCCTTGGGATTTCAGTTTACCATCTTATAAGGAAGAAGATGAAGACGAGAAACCTTTCCAAATCCCGCCCTTTGAATTGACCGGCTGGATACACAAAGAAGAAAGTTCTGACAAACGGCTTGATGGATTTGACCCTCATGCACGAGGACTTGGATTTCCTCCTTATGAAATTGGCGCAACTTTTGCCGCCATTTTGGGCGTGGTGTCAGACTACGAGAAACGAGAATGGCGCTTGTCCCCCGACGGGAAGCCGCAATTCATCAGCGAATTGTGGAGTGAGAATGATCAGGACGAGCGCGATAGCCCATATCGTGAGGGAACGAGAATCTGTGGGGCAGTCGAGGAACTTATGCGGCTCTGTGCATTGAGAGGGGAAGATCTCATTTTTAGTGTCGAAATTGATCGCAAGATCCACAGATATCGAGGCTCGTCATCGGACGATGTTGGCTATATTCCCGCCTCTCACAAAATTTTTATTCTTTCTGCTAATGGACAACTCCGAGACACACGCGAAAGCTATCAGGTTGGGTAACGAACTGGTGAAACTTCTGGAACTGGAGCGGGGTGGCAACACTCTTGCGCGGTGGATGGCGCATTACATTGCCGAGCAGATGACGCTGGTGGACAAAGCTGAGGAGCCGGACAAGGCAGAGGCAGAGGCAAATTGCTTTAATACAATTCTTAAACTTTGGCAGCATCGGAGGTCCATGCCGATGGGCATCAGACCATTTGAAAACTTCGACGCGATTTTTCGAGTTTTGGAACGCCTCGATCCAGAGGAATCAGGTTGGTTCTACCGCGAGCTTTGGGATCCAAAGGTTGTGCCTGAACCAGATTCAATCGAGGCTATAGCGTCCGTAATCACTGCGGTGGATAAGGCGGCTCGTGTTCTGATTGAACAAGCTGTATCACTTGCAGCGAACACTGCTTGTGGCGAGCCTGATAAGGCGATGCTGAAAGATGGCGACATCTTAGATGACAGTGCGGACACTGATTTGATAAAGCAGTTGATGAGATTTGGAATTAACGAGAAACTCACTCCGGAGTTGATTCGGGAGAGGGAGATTGATCGGATCAGAAGGCGCATTGAGACCCTAGATTGGTTTGAAGAGGCGTCTAAAGAATTAAGGACACTCCTTGCCAGCGAGATAACACGACTTGAGAAAGAACGCTGATCGAATATGCACTTCACTCACTGACATTAAGATCTCTAACTTCCGCTCCTGTCTCTCCACCGAGCTTTCTATCAACGAATTCACTCCGATTGTAGGTATCGCCATTTCCAGTCCTGATGCACCGAGGTTTCGTCCCAAGTTTCAAAATTGGGGGTCTTGTTGATTTCAAGTTATGGCCCAATTGACCTATACAATAACTTTGGGCACAAATCCCATATTTTATGGGGCTTTCAACACAGCATCTTGTTCGGTATCTTTGTTACTGTGGGGTGAACGGTGCAGATGGGTCTCGTAGCATCGCAGGATCGATCAGGATATCGCCTTCGTTGCAACGCTTCAGGAATCCATCCACATACACGGTCTCGCCGACCTTGGCACTCTCGGCCATCTGCCTCATCTTGCTGAAATTACATTTGATACCATTTCCTAGTTCGACCCATGCCACATTCGGATCGGAGACTTCGACCTTTGTAACCACGCCCTTTACTGTAATCTTCTTGCCCACCCATTCCTTGCCCTTTGTGGTCACGTCATCCTGAATAAACTGGGCCTCTGACTTGCCGTAGTCCATCTGCCCACTCTTGCCGCATCCGACAAGAAGACATGCGATCACTGGAAGTGTCTGGAATAATTGTTTTGTTTTCATAGTTGTTTGTTTCTTCACCGAACGTTAAGATCATACACGACATCTTGGAAGCAAAAATTCATGGTTGGTGACGCAGGCGTGTGAGCATCGTCTTGTTGGACATGTTGTGCTCCCGAAAGATACGGGTTTGGGGCTGAATTCACCCTGAATCAGTAGGACATAGGGAAAAGCGATTTAGCCCTTTAGATATAAGGGATAGAACAATTTTGGTATTCACTCTAGCAGGGTGATCGGGGCAGTTTTTAAATCTTTGGTATTTCCACTCGCTTGCGCCGCACTTTTTGCAGGCCGGATGCGGACGGATGGCGGCCTTTTCGCCGATGGCTGCTTGGGGTGCACCCTGAAGATCGCGGTGTCTGCCATTCGCTCCAGCTAACAGTCCGTAGTAGCGCACCCGCCGGAAACGACTCGGCACCAGATGGCGGCTCAAGCGCCTCAGAAACACTGCGCCAGGAAGTGTGATTTCTTTGGTTTGCTCGTTATCACGGTAGTCCTTGTATTCGAAGCTCACCGTGCGCTTCTCTTCATCGACACACTTGATGCGCTGATTGCTCATCGCGATTCGGCTGGTGTATCGGGCCAAGTAGCGCACCACTGCGCGGGTGTTGTCCAGAGTGGCTCGGCTAAAAATATTCCAGTTGCGTCCTGCCAACTTCAGTCTCCAGTCGCGACGTGCCTCAACGCTTTCGATTGCCTCTGGCCATTTGACTCCCTTGTGGCTTTCCAATTCCTCGATGCAGCGCAGCATGATTGCGCCGAAGACTTTCGACATCGATCTAACAGGAAAAAGATAGTTGGCCCGTGCCTGATGCCAGCGGCCAGTGGAGACTGCGCGCCCGCCTGCGCTGACGAGCACATGGAGATGTGGATGCCAGTTAAGAGCACTGCCCCAGGTGTGGAGCACTGCCAAAAAACCGCTCTCCATGCGCCAGTTGTTTTTTTGGAAAAGTTTGAGCGTCTCAGTAGCGGCTTTGAACAACACGTCTGCGGCGATCCGGTAGTTCGCCTCGAAGAAATCATGGAGTTCTTCGGGAACCGTAAAAACGACGTGGAAATGCGGGCAATCCGGCAGGCGCTCACAGACTTTTTGTGACCATTCCGCCTGTCGCGGGCCAAGGCAGTTGGGGCAGCGGCGGTTGCCGCAGGAGCTGGCATACCATTCTGGGTGGCGACAACCTTGGCAGCGGGCGTGGTTATATCCAAGCGGTCCTTGGCGGCAGAGAGCCATGAGGTTGAGGGTCGAATACTCCTCCTTGCGCAAACCACCGGGCCAGAGGTCGCGCCACTCACGTAAAATACTGTTGACGCTTGCTTCGATACTGTTTACTTGAACAGCTACTAACCGCCAGTGCAAGCCCTTCTTTTTACGCTCCCGAACAAGATTTTAAGCTCCGCTTTTTCGTCCAACAGTGTAGTTGAGTGACTCTTGCCAAGATAGGCAAACATGCTTGATGCAGTACAGCACTGATCATGAATGAGAAGCGCAGATTTCGGTCATCTTCTTCCATTTCGTAGTTCTGATGCTTGGCCCAAAAAACTGGGACGCCGACCCTACTCAAATTGTTGCCCAATTGACCAATACGGTGAGTTTGGCTATAAATCCTCTATTTTACGGGGTTATACGGCCAGCTCGCATCCTGCGGACTTCAGCATGGAGCAATTCCACGGCCACTGATCTCCCTTCGAGCGATTGGTTTCACAGAAGAGAGGCTGGAGGTTCTCAAAAGTGTTCGAACCTCCCTTGGCGGTGGGCTGAATGTGGTCAATCTTCCATCCATAATCGGATTCGATATTGTTGTGTTGGTAATAATTCATCGCATGTCCGCAAATGTCACGTCTCCAAATCGCTTCATCGTATCCTTCAATCGCCGTAGCCTTCTGCCATACGGCGAGCTTGGTCTGATTGTCGATTCCTTTGAAGGGGTATATATATCTCATGATGTTTATGACCGTGAATTTTTTTGAGAAACGTCTGCTATCTGGGTCCTGATGTCGTCCCAGATTGACTTTTATGATATGTCTTGATGAGGATTATGATCACCTGATGGATATGACCTCGATTGCTTTACTTCCCCTCAGATTGCCGTCATCGTGAACACCTGTCTTCCTAAGCAAGAGGTAGGTCGTGCCGCCACGCGCTTTGCGGATATTTAATTCCTTGGGCACGGTCACAAAATTCAGATGATAGGAAGTTCCGTATCTTTTCCCCCCAACCGCTTCCACGGCCAAGGTCCCACTCGCCGGACTACTGCTTTGCACAGCCTGCAACAAGACCGTGTAATCGCCACTTATTCCTTCGGGAGAACTGACCGGCCGATGTTCGACTTCCAATTCATTCTTGCCTGATTTCGCGAGTTCTTTTGCGCCAGCTTCCAAGTCATGGGCCAGGCGAGTTGCCGCGTCCGTCACCGGGTTACAAGCTGATAAGAATGTCAATCCGGCAATGATAGCAATTGTTTGTAAATATTTCATGGTTAATGTTTTGTTAATTTAAATGTATCCAACAGTGTAGTTGAGTGACTCTTGCCTAGGTAGGTAATCTTGCCTAGGTAGGTAAGCATACTTGATGCTACAGCACTGATCATGAATAAGAAGTGCGGATTTCGGCCATCACCCTTCCATTTCGCAGTTCTGATGCTTGGCCCAAAAAACTGGGAAGCCGGCCCTGCTGATGGTCGACCCACCTGGCACTGGGAAATCGATGTTTGCAAAACGTATCCCCCACCATGATGCGAGGCATGACAAAGAACATATTCTTTTCTAAGAAATCGAACCCTCGGGTGCAGCTACGGATTGCCGCCGGCGTGCAATTCCCACCCTTGTGGATCCGCTTGGACCCGTGTGAACCCATCAAAAAGTGGCACAGAAGTGGCACAGTACGCTAAAAATGACATCCACCAAATCACCTCTTTATCTTCGTAAGTCATTGAGGGTGAGATGGTGGCAGGGGGCGGATTTGAACCGCCGACCAAAGGCTTATGAGTCCTCTGCTCTACCACTGAGCTACACTGCCATATTTCCTGTTTCCGCCAATGGCGGGGGCGAAGGAAATGCATCAAGCCGCCGGATTTGTCAAACGGAAGATCGCGGAAAGTTGAATTTAGCCTTCACCGGGGGGAGAGATAACAATGACGCGCTCGACACCGTTTTTTGAAAACTCATCCCAATAGCGTTTTTCCCAAGAGACCGTGCGGGCGCGGCGCTCTTCTTCTGTAAGTGCTTCCCATGCTGCAAGGCCGATGGATTTTACCAAATCCCGATCTGCCATACGGATCGTCATCTCATCCCAAAAACTCTCGTTGCGAAATTCCTCGTAGCATTCGTGGTAAAACATTTTTTCCTCGATCTCTTTTTTGACCCGGAAACGTTTGGTTTCTTCATCAAACTCAATCAATGCAGCTAAGCCGTTTTGTGCAGCCTTGCCGAGCACCTTGCTTTCAAATTCTTCGTATTCGGAAATTTTCTGATCGGCCGATGGCTTTTGATTCCACGACGCCACACTTACCGCCAGGCTGAGCATTTCAACCAAGGTCGCTAATTCCTGTTCAGTAAATCTGATGTGCATCCGAGCAAAGTAGAGCAGTAAAACCTAACAATTGAAACACCCAACTTTATTTCACCGCCGCATGCTTATCCACCAAGCGCTGCCAGTAGTCTTTCCAGTATTCATCATAGTAATCCAAACCAGCGATCTTGATGTGTTCTAGATCCACCACCACAGGAGCTTTCGTGGGATCGTATGTTGCGAGGTGATCTTTTCCTGCGCGCTCACGCGGGGAGACGAAGCGCCATTCGTTATCGCCGAGAACTTCTTCAAGAAACTTCGAGAAGCCGGGGTCGTAATCTTTAATTTGTGCGCGAGTGTGAATGTGATTGTGATCATGATCCATCGTCCGGTTTGTATCATACCAGCATTGCACGCCTTCGGCGAAAAACTCCCCTTTATTTTTCGAGGCGTAACAATCCTTTTTACCACCGAACATAATCAATACCTTATCTTTACCTGTCACTTTAACGCCAGAATTCGACGCCTCGCCGTTCACAAGTATATCTCCCCCATCTAAACATTTTTTCAAAAGCTCTGGTGACTGAGAGGGAAACGCTTTCACCAATGCATCTAACAGAAGGACAGGTTTATCCCCTTCTACGCGTTGAAAACGCTGCGCTGCACGCCCATCGTTCCATAAACCTTTCGCCATCGATGCTTTATAGGTTTCTTCCCACTTTTTCTTCAGTTCTTCATCAAAGCCAGCACCATGGATCACATGGCCAAACTCGTGGATCA
>JANOKJ010000020.1:0-4007 GCA_031419275.1 Akkermansiaceae bacterium
TAGATCACGCGCTCAAGCTGACGTGCGCTCATGTCGAGCATCAAGCCGATGCGGGAAGGCATGCACTTGTAGAACCAGATGTGGGAAACTGGGACAGCGAGTTCAATGTGACCCATGCGCTCGCGACGAACGCGGCTGAGAGTTACTTCGACACCGCAACGGTCGCAGACGACGCCTTTATGTTTGATGCGTTTGTATTTTCCGCAAGCACACTCCCAGTCACGGGTTGGTCCGAAAATGCGCTCACAGAAGAGACCGCCTTTTTCTGGCTTGAAGGTCCGATAGTTGATGGTTTCAGGATTTTTCACCTCACCTTTTGACCAGCTACGGATGATTTCCGGAGACGCTACGGTGATGGATACTTGATCGAAGGCTTCAGGACGCTCGTCCACGCCAAAGATTTCGCGAAGGTTATTGTCTACACTCATAATAGGTAATTGTTAGGATTGTGGGGTTGGTTTCGCGTTTCTAATTAGAGGGTGAGGTCATCAAGAGAGAAATCATCCATTCCACCCGAGGAGAGTGGTGAACCGTGATTCGATTGACCTTGGCGTCCAGGGCGGACATCCAAGCCGAGCGATTGCATCTCTTTGATGAGAACGTTGAACGATTCCGGTGTTCCGGCTTCGAGGTTATTGTCGCCTTTGACGATGGCTTCGTAGATGCGAGTGCGTCCTTGAACGTCGTCAGACTTAACAGTTAGAATTTCTTGGAGCGTGTAAGCGGCGCCGTAGGCTTCGAGTGCCCAGACTTCCATCTCTCCGAAACGTTGACCACCGTATTGTGCTTTACCACCGAGCGGCTGCTGGGTGACGAGCGAGTATGGACCAACGGCACGTGCGTGAATCTTATCGGCAACAAGGTGACCGAGTTTGAGCATGTAAATCATTCCGACCACAACTGGGTTGTGGAAAGCTTCACCGGTGCGGCCATCATAAAGTGTGGATTTACCTGCGATACTGCCGTCTTTGCCGTCACCGATCCAAGTGTAACCTGGGGTTTCAGCTTCGTTAGGCTTGCGCTCGCGGGCTTTTTCGCCACCACCAATGATGTTCACACCGTCGACTTTTTTAGCCTCGGACATGAAGTTCCAGATGATATCTTCTTTGATACCGTCGAAAATTGGAGTCGCTACCTTGAAGCCAAGTGCTTTTGCAGCAACACCGAGGTGAGTCTCCAGAACCTGACCAACGTTCATCCGGGAAGGAACGCCGAGTGGGTTGAGGCAGATGTCAACCGGAGTTCCGTCATGAAGATAAGGCATATCTTCTTCAGGAACGATGATTGCAACCACACCTTTGTTACCGTGGCGTCCGGCCATTTTGTCACCGACGGAAAGCTTACGCTTGGCGGCGATGAATACTTTGACTTCTTTGATCACACCAGGATCGACGTCGTCGCCGGACTCGAGCGAGTCGAGTTTGCGTTCGCGATCGGTATCGAGTTCTTGGAAGCGGGTTTCGAAGGAATTGATAATTTCGACGATCTTGTTACGGATTGGGGAAGGATCGATTTCGATATGGTCATGAACCGAAGCAAGCTTGCGGAGCAAAGTCTTGGTGATCTTGCGGTTGGCAGGAATGATGATTTCACCAGTCTGCGCATTGACGACGTCGAGCGGGATTTTTTCACCTAACAGAATGTCGGAAAGTTTTTCCGTGAGGTCATCTGTGAGTTTGTCAGCCTTTTTCTTGTGCTCGTCGTTGATCTTCTTGAGTTGTTTCTTGAGCTCAACAGGATCGACTTTTTCAGCACGTTTCTTAGCAAGGCCGTGTGAGGAAACGCGGACATCTTGAACGATGCCGGTGCAACCCGAAGGAACGCGAAGTGAGGTATCTTTCACGTCAGCGGCTTTTTCACCGAAGATGGCGCGAAGGAGGCGCTCTTCTGGAGCAAGCTCGGTTTCGGATTTAGGAGTGATTTTTCCGACGAGGATGTCGCCGGGTTTCACTTCTGCACCGATGCGGATGATACCGTCGTGGTCGAGGTTGCGAAGCGCTTCTTCACCGACGTTCGGGATATCACGAGTGATTTCCTCTGGGCCGAGTTTGGTATCGCGGGCTGCAACATCGAATTCAGAAATATGGATCGAGGTGTAGACATCGTCTTTGACAACGCGCTCGGAGATGACGATAGCATCTTCGAAGTTGTAACCGTTCCATGGCATGAATGCGACGAGGACGTTACGGCCGATGGCAAGCTCGCCATTTTCCGTGTTTGGTCCGTCAGCAAGAACTTGGCCTTTTTTGATTTTCTGGCCGAGTTTGACGATAGGCTTCTGGTTGATGCAGGTTCCTGCGTTAGAACGCATGAATTTACGCAGCGGGTAAGCAAAGATGCCTTTAGCAACGTTGGTTTTAACTGACTCAGGTTCGCTGAGGAATTTTTCGTCAGAGACCGGAAGTTTACCATCGGCGGTGGTGATGATGATTTCTGCGGTAGCTGCAGCAATGATGCCGTCGGCTTCCGAAACCACCACAGCGCGGGAGTCGCGGGCGGCTTTGCCTTCGAGCCCGGTTCCGACGAGCGGAGCTTCGGATACAAGAAGCGGCACACCTTGGCGCTGCATGTTAGAACCCATGAGTGCGCGGTTCGCGTCATCGTGCTCAAGGAATGGAATCAAACCGGCGGCAACGGAAACGAGTTGTTTCGGCGAAACGTCCATGTAGTGAACTTCAGCAGGAGTGGATTCGATGAATTCTCCACGCTCACGAGCATCGATACGCTCGTTTTCGAACTGGCCGGCCTTGGTGATGACGTTAGACGCCTGGGCGATGAGGTAGTTTTCCTCTTGGTCAGCTGTTAGGTATTCGATCTCGTTGGTGACCTTGCCGTTTTTAACTTTGCGGTAAGGAGTTTCGATGAAACCGAACTCGTTGATACGTGCGTATGTGCACATCGAGTTGATCAGACCGATGTTTGGACCCTCGGGAGTTTCAATCGGGCAGATACGGCCGTAGTGGGAAGGATGAACGTCGCGGACTTCGAAGCCTGCGCGATCGCGATTCAGACCACCTGGTCCGAGAGCGGAAAGACGACGTTTGTGAGTCAGCTCAGCCAGAGGATTGGTCTGGTCCATGAACTGAGAAAGTTGTGAACGTCCAAAGAAGTCACGCACGACAGCGGAAAGCGCTTTCGGGTTGATGAGTTTCTGTGGAGTCATGCCTTCGATGTTTACATCGAACAAAGTCATGCGCTCTTTCACCAAACGCTCGGTGCGGGCGAGACCCACACGGCACTGGTTAGCAAGAAGCTCACCGACAGCACGCACGCGGCGTGAGCCAAGGTGATCGATATCGTCGATGACACCCTCACCTTTTTTCAGTTTAAGGATGTAACGAACCGCAGCGAGGAAATCCTCAGGAACCATGATGCGTTGATCGGAGTCAACGGAGATACCGAGCTTCTGGTTGATTTTGTAACGGCCGACGCGGGTAAGGTCATATTTCTTCGCATCGAAGAAGAGACGTTTGAGCAAGGCGCGGGCATTGGAAGCAGTCGGTGGATCACCTGGGCGAAGTTTACGATAGATATCTTTGAGAGCCGATTCCTCGTCTTTCGCAGGATCTTTGCGGAGGGATTTGAGAAGGATCTCGTCTTCGCGTCCGTCGATGACCTCAAGTTTTTTATGACCAAGGGTAACGAGTTGTTTCACGATGCCAGCGGTAAGCGGCTCGTAGGCTTTGGCGATGACGAGTTCTCCATCGAGGATATCTTCGAAAGGAACTTTGTGGCCGAGTTCTGCTTCGTCGATCTTGCTGCCGAGAGCGAGGTTTTCGATGGAATAGAAGTGGCTGACGATATCGCGGTCAGTTGGGTAACCGAGAACGCGAAGGAAAGTGGTGGCGAGGAATTTACGACGACGGCGACGGCGATCGAGGTAAACATAGAGAAGATCGTTGGTATCAAACTGCACTTCCAACCATGAACCACGGTCAGGAATGATGCGGAATGAATGCAGCGTTTTGCCATTCAAATGTTGTGAGGTTTCGAAGCAGATACCAGGG
>JANOKJ010000021.1:0-2937 GCA_031419275.1 Akkermansiaceae bacterium
TCACACCAACGTGCGAAATATGATGTTGCTGCAACAACTGGCAATGCTTCCCCTTATTCAACCAGGATCTCGAATCCGCGACATCGGCACGAACCACCCGGTAACGGGTCTTCCCACCAAATACCTGAATATCCCTCTCCGGGATGATGTCGTTTTTCTTACTCAAACTAAGGAGAGTTCAATCCTTTCTCCCACCCACGTCAACTCCGTCTCTTCCCCTGGGACCGCGTGACTCCAGTCACGCTATTCCTATTTCTAATAAGACATCAACAATCTCCGCTATACTTCTTCACTGATCACTGATCACTCGGCACTTTTTTCATCATCTTCATCAGCGTTTCCGCGCAAGCACGCGCAAACGCCGGATCATTGATTTCCACATCCATCACAATCACCGGATGCTTGCTGCCGCTTTGGATCGCACCAAACAAGGCCTGATCCGCCGCAGCATCATGAAATGGCTGACCCGCCGCCGAAATCACCGAGATCGCTCGGGTCGGCAACAGGATCGCAGTAGGCGCAGAATACGTATTGGTTTTCTCCATCAAAATTTCACCCAACTGCGCACACTCATCCGCCGTTGTGCGCATCAATGTCACTTGTGGATTGTGATGATAAAACTTCCGCCCCGCATATTTCTCTGGAACCGAAGCCGGTTCGCCGAAGTTCACCATGTCCAAACAACCCGGCCCGACAACCGCCGGAATCCCTGCACGCGCCGTGGCGTTGAGTCTATCCGGCCCAGCGGTTAAAACCCCGCCTACTAACTCGTCCGCAAGCTCAGTTGTGGTGATATCAAGCACACCCGCAACGATCCCTGAATCAATGATCGCATCCATGGATTTACCGCCCGCACCGGTCGCAGCAAACACCAGCACTTCGTAACCGTTTTCTTCTAAAATCCGCTTCGCCTCACTCACGCATGCCGTGGTGTTTCCAAACATGGATGCCACAATCAACGGCTTGTCCGATGCTACATCGATCTTGGCCTCCACCATCCCACAAATTGCTCCAGCCGCCCGGGTGAAAATCATTCGTGAAAGCCGATTCAATCCCGCAACATCCGTCACACTAGGCATCATCGTGATGTCACTTGTGCCCAAATAATGCGCGGTATTTCCAGACGCCAAAGTCGATACCATCAACTTCGGGAAACCAATCGGCAACGCCCGCATCGCCGCCGATGCAATTGCCGTCCCACCGCCACCTCCCAACGAAATCACTCCATCGATTTTCCCCTCACGTTGAAGTTTAGCTAATAAAACAGGCGCCGCCTGACTCATCGCCGTCACCGCTTCTCCCCTATCCTTTCTGGCGATAATCGGTGCAAGATCCAAACCCCCTGATTCCGCAACTTGATAACGCGTGATATCCAGCTTCACGGTTGGCTCGCCACCCGTCCCCACATCAATCAGCATCGCCACATGCCCGCGCGATCGAACGATTTCCGCAACAAAAGCATGTTCCTCACCCTTCGAATCCAGTGTTCCTAAAATCGCAATGGTGGACATAAAATTATCGTTTGATTTTGATCGATTTAAACTCGCGAGTCAAAGCTGTTAGAGAATGCTCCACCGCCATCCGCTCTAACGAAGAAGCACCAACAAATCCGACGCAATCCGTTGCCTGAATCACCCGATCCGCATCTTCCGGCGTATTGATCGGTCCACCATGACAAAGATATAGCACATCATTCCGCACGGATTTACCTGCATCGATGATCGCTTGAGTGCGGCGTATCGTTTCATCCCAAGGAACCACAGCCTCAGTCACACCAATCGATCCACCCACTGTCGTCCCAACATGCGCGATGATCACATCCGCGCCTGCTTTCGCCATTTCAACCGACTCCTCAGGACTGCCGACATAGACAATGGAAAACATGTCCATCCGCCGCGCTAGTCCGATCATCTCAAATTCCTTTTTCACACTCATCCCAGTCTCCTCAAGAATATCCCGAAACTGTCCGTCGATAATCGTATGGGTTGGAAAATTATTCACTCCCGAGAAACCCATGTCTTTCACCTTCCCCAACCAATGCCACATGCGCCGACGCGGATCGGTCGCATGCACCCCACAGATCACCGGAATTTCGTTCACCACTGGAAGCACCTCATACTCCCCAATCTCCATCGCCACCGCATTCGCATCGCCATAAGCCATTAAACCTGCTGTCGAACCATGACCCATCATCCGGAACCGACCCGAATTATAAATGATGATCAAATCCGCTCCGCCCTTTTCGATAAACTTAGCACTGATCCCAGTGCCAGCTCCCGCAGCAATGATCGCCTCACCTTTCGACAAGGTATCATGCAAACGTTCTAATACTTCAGTGCGCGTGTAGGGATTTCCGGTTCCGGTCCATGGATTAGGCATGCCCAATCCATGACTGATAAAATTCACAAAGCCAGAAAATCAACCACTGGGAAAGCCACCAATTGTTATTTGAAATCCACCTTCTAAAATATGGAGCCGCTGGTCGGATTTGAACCGACGACCTATTCATTACGAATGAATTGCTCTACCCCTGAGCTACAGCGGCTTTTAACCTTATTCACCTTGGAAATACTCCATGTGAAACTCATGTCGTTTTAACGCGACGAAAGTTTCTTGCAACGAAAAAAGCTCCCCAGCGTTACCACTGGAGAGCTTGTTTGAATTTACGTTAAGCTAAAATTACTCAGCTGTTGCTTCTGCTTTTTTGGCGGCTTTTTTAGCTGCTTTCTTTGCAGGTTTTTTCTCAGCGGCTGGCTCTGGAGTGGTCTCCTCGGCAGCTACTTCGACAACTTCTGAACCAAGCTCAGCCTGATCAACCCACTCGATGATCGCCATTGGGGCGGCATCGCTCATGCGTTGACCGAGTTTGATGATACGGCAGTATCCGCCTGGACGGGTTGCTGCTGCTGGTGCGATCTCTGCGAACAGTTTGCTCAC